>NZ_DASQNA010000017.1 GCF_035645195.1 Paenibacillus sp.
AGGTTTGAATGCAATGATGAACCAAGGCAAGGTAAGACTTGTATGGGAGCCGGTACTAGAAGGAGTCTCAACCTACGCTATTTATCGCAGCGATGCCTCCGGTGTGGGATATGCCAAAATGGGAGAATCTACAACAACGGAATACCTAGATACGGCAATCATGCACGGCTCGACATACTACTATGTGGTGAAGGCGATCGACGGCAAGGGGGCGGAGTCGGAACCGTCGAATGAGGCAATGGTAACTGTTGAGGTAGCGGAAGTTGGGTGGTACGAGGAAAATCACTCGGAATTCGTTTACGAGGGGCGATGGCTGAACCACAGCAATGCAGGACATTCGGGAGGGAATGTGCGCTATACCGAATCTGAAAATGCTAGCATGACGTTCACCTTCCGAGGGACTGCCGTGAAAATAGGTTCTGTACTGCATCCGAATCACGGGATAATGGATGTGTACATTGACGGAACGAAAGCAGGGAGCGTCGATCTTTACAGTAGTGTAAGCAGAAATAATCAGGTAGTTTTTGAAAAAACGGATCTTTCCGACGGCGTGCATACAATTAAAATAGTGAGGACAGGTATAAAGAACCCTGCGGCTATGAAGGCGACTATTGCGATTGATTATGTTGAAGTAGGAGGAGTTGTTAACTCATTATCATCTGACTTGACAGCTGAGGTTAAAAAGGAAGGCATTCTTTTGAACTGGTCGCCCCTGGACCCGTCGTTAACGTACACGCTGTACCGTAGTACTGTATCGGACAGTGTTTACGGAGGTTCGTACGCGATTACTGTGACGGAAGCAACCTACATGGACAACTTCGTCGTTGAGGGAGAAACATATTCTTATGTGATTGTTGGAACTGATTCTGAAGGCCGGACAGTATACCAATCGAACGAGGTAACTGTTGTCGCAGGGGGTAACAATGGCCCAAGGTCGGCAATGGTAAATCGACCAGTTATAAAAAAGCTTTACTAATATTCACGAATTTCGTTAATGATAGACCGTTGTATTCTGAATCTTGGAGGGCTCCCTACTTTTTTCACCAAACTTACGCACGTTATTTAGTCAGGCCTCCTGAAGTAATTTTATGGGTTGGGCGGAAAAAGAGGCGCTTCGTTGTTTTTTTAAAGGGTTGGACTAACTGGTGAGTTCTCCTCGGAAGATCTTCGTAGCTATTTTCCAAGGTCGTTGAAGGTTAATCTTATTAGCATAGAGCGTCGTCGACGAGCATGACATGGTCTCCAGAGCGAATGATATATTCATTCCATCTTCTTAGTAATGTCATTCGTCGATGACGTTTTTATGCTTTTTTGAAAATTGGTGGTTGTTGGTACGTGCAACGTGTTGGGGGGCGCAACAAATTTGCAGTTTTTCCAAGGTCTTTTGTGAAACTCATAAAATTGTTATCAAGACATGATTGAAGAAGGAATGGACGGAGGTTTCACAATTTCGAATGCCAGGCAAGTAATAATAGGTTGCTCCTTTGCGGGTGGCTTTCGGTACCTTCGGCAGCGACGGAGTTGGTGTTTCTTAACGCCAAATTAGATTTGGTGCGTTATCCACAGAATGCTCGGAAACTGCCAAAGTCGGAAGAATGTAAATCACCTTCGCACCTCATGTCCCGTGGTCGTGCTTTATCTTGATCAAAATTATGTTGTTATCGAATTCTCAGTTCCGTTTTCAGTGTAAAGTCTTGCAGTACTCCTTTCGAAGATGAGGACTAGTTAAAAGACAATCGAATCCGATGTTTTGTTACAATTCGTATCAATAACTTTTGAAATATGGTATGCTTGTTTCAAAATTGTTAGGAGGGGAACTGTGATTGAACTCATTGTTCTATTCTTTGGGAGTTAGAGTAAAAGAGGCCACAACTAATAAATTATTATTTGTGGCATCAATAGCTATTCTGTTATCAACCGCTATAGGGGCATTGGCACCAATCAATATCCTTTACATTGCCGCTCTGGTTGCGCTGCCATTTATTCCTTATATATTAAATCCGAATGCGTACTTTTTAGTATCGTTCTTTTTATCTTCAATATATGTTAAGTATTTATTGTTTTTTGTGGACGGAATAGCTTACGGTTGGTTAGATAACGTTGTCAAATGTCTATTTTTATTCGTGATGGGGTTATTTATGATTTGGATAGGGCTGAGGGAAAAGAAAGAAATAAAATACCCAATTTATTCAGTGTTTTTTCTCTTTTCGCTCATATTTATGATTATTCCTGTTGTGCAAGCTGCTTCTTTTCAAGATGCTTTTTATTTCACAAAAATTACTACCCCGTTTCTGCTGTTTGTTTCTGTGCTAATGTTTTACGACAAAATTGATTGGAACAAGATGTACGGGTGGTTCAGACTGTTACTGTTTCTAACATTAATTTTTTCAATCTACCAGGTTACCTTAGGGGAAGCAGCGCCAAGTGATGTACCAAGAGCATCGGGGTTGACTCCAAGTAGGAACACGTTTTCAATGTTTATGGTGATGTTGTTTGATTTTATTTTCATAATAAATGCAATACGTAAAAATAATAAGCTGTCTTTTTTTGATGGAATCTTGCTTGTTCTTATTGTGTTATTGGATTTTATCGGATTCTCCCGTGGAGCGTGGGCTGTCATGGGGGGGACGATCCTGTTCCTACTAATCCGCGAGAGGAAATTTCTCCTAATTGCATTTCTGTCATCGGTATGTGTCGGAATTGCTTACGTTTTTAGGGAGCAGATTCAGTTGAGATTAATTTCTGGGTATGGTACTGGGAAAAACAGAAGTCTTGTTACAGATATGCTTATGGAAAAAGGGATGGAAAGTCCTCTTATTGGACATGGTTTCGGGTGGTCACAAATGTTTATGTTCGATGGACATGGTAGTACGGCGCAACCGCATAACGATTTTGTAAGGTTATTTGTAGACATGGGAATGCTAGGGCTATTACTGTTTTTAATACCTTACATATTAATTATGTTTAGGATGTTAAGGATAATGTTCGTAGCTAGAGTAAAATACGTTAAAACAATAGCTTTTGTTACAATCCTCTCGGTTATTCAAATACTATCATTTATGTCTGTATACAATGTTATTGATATGTTTTATGCAACAACATCGTATGTTTGGTTATTCGCAGCGGTAACCGAGATGGAATTTAGTAAAAATAGAGAGGGTGTTAGGAGGCAATTTCCAAATTACTAAGATAAGTTATTGGAACTGATAGACAGCAAAATGTTTTAGCAATGGGCAGTCCATCCACGCACGAAACTACAATTACGAAAAACGGCTACGTTACTTAGGTAAGAGTCTAGGAAACATTTTTCGTTGAAGTGAAAGAATCCCTCGGCAGTGATTTCAACATAACCCTGGAAATGTAAAAAGAACCATTGGCGACATCTGAAGGGTGTCAACGCTGGAGTTAATTTCAACACACTAGCCCCAGGATCAATTTGACACACTGCTAGGGTGTCGAAATTAAATCGGTTTTAGTTTTTTCATGAGTCGGCAGCTGTTTCCGTGGACGTTAACGACATAGGAATGCTAAACGGCCGAGAACAGCTGTTGCTAGAATGGGATCACCTAACTTGTTCCAAACCGAGTTCCTTCTAACTGGCGGGCTTGTTCGAGCTCTATCATGCGCCCACCTCGAAAAGTGTCAACACCGGAATTAATTTGACCCACTAGCGCCGGGCTTTGACCCACCTGTGCGCCTGGTGTTGAATAGATTCCGGTTTTTAGTTTTTCCTTGAGCCGGTAGCTGTTCCCGCAGATGTTTACGACGTGGGATTATTGAAGTAAGCGGTGCAGTTCGTGTAATCTAATCACTGTCCCACTCCTTAGCATATGCCTCCCCTCTGAAGCTACTTTGGTCGGTATTTTCAGAGAGATGTATTCTACAGGGGGGGCATTTTCTTTCGGCGATGGTGGGTCAATTATATCCCGACGGTGACATAAGTCGCTGGATCTGAATGCCTTGAGGCTTTGGATAGGCGTATCCTTGAGCTGTGCTGAGATAAGTATATTGCTTCTCGCACACACCAATGTCTGTGATCGGTATTGCTTCCGTGCCGGGCAATGAGTTTCTTTTCGTAGTAGAACTTTACGAACGTTCACTGCCCGTACCTTTACTTCCGCCCGCAAAACCGCCACAGAACACTGAAACGTACACCGTCATGGCTTACAAACTCAAGCGATCAATGGGTCGTTCGCCGGTCATGCCGTGGATGCGGCAAATTTGCTCGTCGCACCACCGCCGAAAATGGCAGTTTAAGTCCCCGAGATCCGTGAAACGACTTACGGCCATCCGTTCGACATCCCCCTCGTCTGGGGGCGTCGTACACGACAAACCTTGGGAATCATGGCGATGGCCGCCGCAAAGTCCCCCACACAGTAGGCGACTCTGCTAAAGAAATTCAAATTCTTGCTGTTCAATCAGATCAGCCGAGGGCTAGGGAATTGTTAAGGATGGTATTAGTCGGACAAGATATGATACTCGAAATCGCTACTCTCACAGATACGGCACGTTCCACTGTTCTCTGAGTTTATCCAATATTTCTTCGCCTGGAATTAACAGAACGGAAATCTCATCTCTGTGCGCGATGTAACCGCGCGACGTACTTAATGCGATGTATTTGCCGATCGGTGCACCCGCGGAAAGATTGGACAGTACCGATCCGCTCCACTGCTTCACGTTGTCCGTGCAGTTCGTCAGGATCAGCTTCCCATCGAAATGCGTCCAATTCGAATCCGTATTCGCGTAAGTGCTGGTAGTCGCGGTCCTTCTCGTTCCTCCTTTGTAGCGACGTTCCACCACGTGAACGAGAAGTGCGTTCCTGAAGGGATCGAGCAACCGCGTTACAGCGCCACCGCCGGCTCCGTGCGTCGGAACGACCCTTCCTTACCTTGGCTGCAGGGTATTCATCAAAATAAAACCCCAGTTTCTCCGACGAATCGCCACCGGCAACGCAAAAAGGAAGACGCCATTGTTGACGCTCCCCTCTAAGGTCTGCTCGCCACGCAGCTTCTGTTTTTTACTTTCCCAATAATATGCTCCCATGGTATCCAATACGGCTAAGTTGAACAGGGTGCAATATTCCTGATCTTTTGGTAAAACGCTTGATCCGCAAGCGATTCTTACTTTCAATGACACGGTCCTTACAATTAGATTGGTCAGTCGAACTCTTCGAACTCTTCGAGCTCGTGAGTATAAGGAACTTTAAAAATCGTTGTCTCCAGAAAAATATAAATAAATCCGCTGAGTTTTGTAGAAATCAGGATCTCTGTTTTTTATAAGGAAACGATCAACTCTATATTTATGCTTTTGCTACACTATCCCCCGGTAATACTTTTGTCTTCCTTTGATATTTGTGCCCGATTTTCCTACTCCAGTCAATGCTGGGCTGTTCAACGTAACGATATGTAACCATTGATATGGCTACAGTAATCGCAATGGTTAATGTATATAAAAGGATGAATCTCAAATGCACTTCCATTTGATTTCCGACCCCTAAAGCGACGATTTGTTCGATGACCAAAAAATGAACTAAATACATACTGTAGCTAATCTTCCCGATACTTGACCAAAATTTGTTCACGAAAAGGATGAGTTTTCGTTTTGATAAAACATATGAAAAAACTAAGAACGTTACAGCAACAATTGTCGTCTTATTCCCAAGATATGCCAGGACGAGACTGACGAAAGCAACCAACGAAAAAATAAGTATCCGTTGAGTCTTCGTTGGTGTCTTATTCTCGTTATCCCTTTTCCATAAGAAGAATAATAAGATTCCCAAAGCGAAAACAGGGAGTTGGTTCGGTAGCCATAAATACAAGTAGTTTTTCCAAAGTTGTTCACTTCCAATCGGGCTGAACTTAGAAAGTATCGTCCCTAGTCCATAGCAAACAATCATTGAGAGGATTACAAAAATTATCGACTGCCTTACATTTTTTATTTTTGCATACAACAACGGTACGAAAGCGTAAAAGGTCATTTCAATTGCTATCGACCATTCTACTCCTATTATGCTGTTGATCCAGTACGGATTAAACCCATTTATAAATGTAATATGGGAAAGAATATTGAGTAGGGTAACATTTTCCTGGTCACCTAACCAGTAACGCGGTCCAAGACCATTTACTAACAGATAAACAATTAGCGCGAGGTAGTATAACGGCGCAATCCTAAAAAATCGCCTTAAATAAAAACTACTTAATGATTCACCTTTACCCTCCCTCCTGTAAAGGGAAAGAAACAATGTAAAGGCGCTAACCAAATAAAAAAGCGTTACACCTCTAAGTGGGAAATAGGGAAAATCCGGAACATTTTGGGCTACATGGATCATTATTACTATTAGTATTGCAAAACCTCGTAAAGAATCAATAAACTCAAGCTTATTCTGCATTCTCCCACTCCTTAGTTTACGCCTCTTCCAATTAATACGAAATGTATCATTTTATTAGACCCTAGTAAACCCCAAATTACATCCTTTTCAAGTGGTCGTCACTAAATGATGATACATCGAAACACGACTTGCAATTTGTTGAGTGATCTCGACTTGCTAGTAGTCCCGGGTGCCTTTGCATGTGGCGAATATACAGTCTCTTCGACAACGAAAATCGCCTGCATTCCGGCATTTTCGACAAAAACCGCTTGACAGTATACGATTCGTATCATATTATTATCGCTATAACTGATAAAGCGCTTTAATCTTGTGAGTTGGGAGGGATATGATCGTGATCTACTGTATGTGCTGCAAAAAGTTGGTTCCTGTGACGGATGCATTCCGGGTCATGAAAACGGGATTTTACCAAAAAGACATTCCGCTTGGATTGTGCACGGTCTGTAATACTTACGGGGATCGGGCAGTCTATATAGAAGTATCGGCATCCTGTCCCCTTGTGTATAAAACCGCAGAAGCTTCGTAAGGCCCTTTAGTAACGCAGATGAGGTATAATAATATAACTAAAGGCAAGGACCTATCGATAGGAAACGATGGTATTATCCCCTCATGGTAGACAGTGAAAAAAGAGTCCGTGGTATCATGGATAATACACTGTTGACCGGAGGGGATTTTTTCTATGCCGCCAAAGAAGGGGCAAAAGTTTACCCAATATGTTTACCCAATATAGCGAGGAAATTAAGAAAGAAGCAGTACGTCTTCGATTACGGCCCTATTTCGGCTACTACCGCATGCGTACCGCCTTGCGCAAAGAGGGTCTCATCGTTAATCACAAAAAGATCCGCAGGTTAATGCGTGAACTGGGGATACGTTCTGTCATACGGAAGAAGCGTCCTTTCGCCGGTCGCAAACCGTCCGTCGTATTCGATAACGACTTAAATCGAAATTTTGAAGCCAGCGCGGCCATGGAGAAATACATGACGAACATCACTTATGTACGTACCGGATACGACTTTACGTATCTGTCCGTTGTCATGGACCTGCATAACAACGAGATTGTTCGAAATGACCTCCAACTCGTCCTGGATACTATCAAGGAATTAAAGGCTCCTGGAGCTATTCTGCATTCCGATCAGGGGTTTCAATACACAACTAAGAGCTACGCCAATCTATCGGGTGAACTAAAGCTAGTAGGCAGCCACTCGAGGCGCGGAAATTGCTTTGACAACGCATGTATCGAATCGCTTTTCTCACACCTTAAAACGGAAAAGCTGCACTTAGAAAGGCCGAAGACCTTCTCCGAGACCCAGCAGCATATTGCTGAGTATATCGTCTAATATAACTACGAACGTTTTCAGAAAAAACTCGGCGACCGCTCCCCAGTGGAATACCGGGAAACGATCGCCGCTTAATGTACTCTTTTCTTACTGTCTACTTGACGGGGTTACGACCACCGAAGGGTCCTTTTTTCTTGCGTTCGCCCCGAATTCTTCTTACATCGATGTTTTAGTTTGCTTGAACCTACCGATAATGATGATAAATACATTATCGGAGGCTGTGGAATGGAAAAAGGGCGTATTGTGTTATAAAAAAGGTTGCTTGTGGGGAGTGGCGTTAGTGTCCCTTGTGGGCGTTGCTGGTTTGGGTGCTGACTATATATCGCCAGCCATTTGATGATTGGATGAAGGGGTACTGTGTGGAACGACGGGTATTGCACTCTTGGTTAGGAGATTATAAGATTTACGAGCTTCGGGAGCCCCGACACAAATTCATGGCTGAAGGTTGCGCCGGAGCGCGGAGGTACCGTCGTTAGTTTGGGGCTGCAGGGCGAGGAACTTTCTATTAAACGAGGATCATTTTTGGATTTGAAGGCGAATATGCACGGCGCATCCCGATTTTGTTTCGATTTGCGGACAGTTAGCAGGGGGCCGATACGAGTGGGACGGGCAACGTACGAGATGAGAAATCACGGCGTTGCCCGAAGTATGTCTAGGGACAAGAGGGGGGCGTCTCGATTACTTTGGCATTGCGCAGCGATGCAGAATCCGGTCGTTTCCGTTCGATTTCGCGCTTCGTTTCACCTACGTCTTGAATGGTCAAGGTTTGGCGATTTATCAAGAGTACGCTAATTTGTCCGACGGGGTTCCATCCGTATTTCCGTGCCTCGAACAAGGTGCTCACGCTAAAGACAGACGCTTCTGCATGCCTAGATTACAATGATCGGGGGACGAAGCCAACCCAAGGTCCTTTAATCTGTCATGCAAAGAGTCTTTGGTTACCCTTGGAGGCAAGCAGAACTACGTACTGTTCACGATTGAAGGCATCGGAAGGGACGTGACAATCTTAAATAATATTGTGCTCTGGTCAGAAGCGGAGAAGCCATTTATTTGTGTTGAGCCTTGGATGGAGTTGACAAATGCGTTCAATGAATCCAGGAAGAACTGCTGCATGTTGCACCAAGAGAAACGTTAGAAACGTGGGTGCGCATTTCCTCGAAAGTCAGTAATAAAAGCTGATTTTTCTTCGGTTTATTCAGTAAAGGTCAGCGCAAAACCATCACCGGTTTGCGAGCGTAATAATGATCTGAATCCAGCCTACGAAGGAAATCCAAAGAAGGGCACTGAATACGGACCCGAACAGAAATCCGACTGCAAAGTTTCCGGAGTGCTGTTGCATAGTCATCGCCTCCTTAAGCATATATAGCAATTGTATGTAAGCGCTTACCAAATTACAATAAAGAATTATAATATTCTGAAAAAATAGTACTTAAGGGTTGTTTATGCAAAAACCGCGAAGTAATGTTACGAGTAGTATCAAAGAACGATGGGGAGGATAGTTCGTCATCCAATGAGGTGGTCTTAATGGCGGTAATTTTTTCTGAGTATGCTAGGAAACGGTGCAAAGAAGAGAAGATTAATCAGGCCGTTGTCGTGAGGGCGATTCTGGACATACCTCCGATGCGCGGGAAGTGGATGGTGGGATTCGGCGCTGTCGTTCTGGATTTTAGTGAGTCAGGCAATGTTGTCGTTGTTACCGTTATTTCCATCCGTAAATATAGAAAGACACGATACTCTAAAGTGCGTAAGCAAGCGTATCTGGCCGCCTCCAATCAATAATGGGGCGGCTTTTCGTGTTAAGAGGTGGGACGCATACGTGCCAATCGGTGCACAAATAGTCGACAGTAAACTACCATTCGGGATGCGTGCCTGCTCGCAGACTCGATAATTTGCGCTCCACAGCTTACGGTGCGATCAGCCCACCATAGTGCATTATGGATATCGTGTATACGATGTATACTCTGGAGCGCTGCCCAAAGCTTCTGGAGGAGAGTAGCGAGGTCGTATATGGGATCCTGTTTCCGCTTAGATGTTCATGATGGTATAAATATGATCGCAATAAGTTTTATTTTATTTAATTATTACGCATAAAATTTTAAACGTAATAAATAAAAATGGTAAGGTTGGATCATTCATCAGTTGCGGTCTCAGTCTCAATGGTAGGGTGACGTCCAAGTGAACAATGATGCTCGGTTTAAAATTTTTATGAAGGCTGATAACGGGGGGAATTGCTTTTGAACATGCTCTCATGCAGCATGAATGTTTCGCTTGAAGATATGCTTTAAAGGTTTTCGATCAAAGCCCCAAACTTTCACCCAAAGTCGGCCTTCATTGTCTTTGTACAGCTTAATGCCGATCAGGGACAACGGCGTCCAAACGGAAGAAAAATAATAATACGGCATACCGAAACCTCCCCAAACAACAGTTACCTACACTATAGAAGATACGTAATGTATCAGTCAATTCATGTAAGCGCTTGTCGAAAAATTTTATAAGAGGAATCGTACTAAACATGCATGTATGGAGGAAAGTCCGGCATATTTACTGTGATGGAAATAGGAATAGGGTAGGGTAAATGAAAAAGCTGCCTCAACAAAGGCAGCCTGGTGAACCTTATCTGATCGATCGTTCCGCTCTCACGAAGGCGATGAAGCGTTTGGCTTCCTCGGGCGTCAACTCCCTCCCGTCTACCGTCAAAGTAAACCGTTCCAGGATCGTTTCATCCGATAACTCTAAGCTTTCTTCGAAGATTTTAACGTTTTCGTTAACGGTAGGCTCCGAGTCCTCCGTCCGACCGATCAAATAATCGACAGAGACGCGAAAAAAATCCGCGATTTTCTTGATTGTCTCATAATCGGGCACTCTTCTTCCTGTTTCATAATGGGATAGAGAGGCCCTTGTGATTCCTAGACGGCTGGATAATTCACCTTGGGTTAACTTCTGGCTCTCCCGAAGTTCCGAAATTCGTTGTCCACAGGTTTTCATAGGACCCTCCTAAGTAGCAGGAAAAAGGAATGTATGCGTCATCGCGAAAAAACGACAAAAACAAAAAAATAATTTGCTTGACATGATACCATCCGTATCATAAATTAAGGTCATAGAGCAATAGGATACAAAAGGTATCAAATTGTGACACGAAAACTACAACCGCGAGGTGAAGCATGAACAAGTCCGATCCTAGGCGTCGTCTCCGCGTCACCATTGCGGTACATATCAACGGTGTGTCATCCGACAACTCCCATCATTACCCGATGAAGGATCGGATATACCACTTAACCCCATTACGAGCAATCTCCAAACAGAACGATCAAGAGAAGGTAGTACAAACCATCCGCCGGAAAGCCTTGGACAGCTATCGATCTCACACAGAATGGTACGAGAATTATAAACTCCGAAGGGAGGCAGTGCATAAGGTTGACCTCTAACATGTTTATTATAGAGCAACTGGACAAGATTTGCACTTCCTAAATCCCTGTTTCGACAAGGAGAAATGGCTCATGATCGACATCCACTGCCACATTCTCCCGTGTTTGGACGACGGGGCCCAGACCTTAGAGGATGCGACCGCGATGGCAAGGCAGGCAGTCCGTCATGGGATTGCTACCGTTGTTGCGACTCCCCATTACATGGATGGCATTCATTGGAACGAGGGGCCGATTGTGCATCGTTCCGTTAAGCAATTGAAGGATATCCTGGCCGCGGAAGAGATTCCGCTACAGGTACTGCCTGGCCAAGAGATCCGGGTATTCGGCTCGCTAATGGAGGAGCTGCAGGAAGGCAAAGCGATTCCTATAACTCAAAGCCCCTATCTTTTGCTTGAGTTGCCTTCGGAACAAATACCCGACAAACTGGATGATCTGATTTACGAGCTGCAGCTCCGAGGCATGACCGCGGTGATTGCGCATCCCGAACGAAATCGCGCGTTCCTTAGACAGCCCGACCGTTTGTTAGAGCTTGTAGAGCGAGGGGCATTATGCCAACTTACTGCGAGGAGCATCCTAGGATCCGCCGGTAAGGGCATAGAAACTTTCAGTTGGCAGTTATGTGAACGTAATTTAATTCACTTCATAGCATCAGACGCGCATGATTGCGGAAGGAGAGGCTTCCGGCTCCTAGAGGCCTACGACGCGATTCGGAAACGACTTGGGAATGAGTACTGCGAATATTACATAACGAATGCCGAGCATTTGGTCGAGGGAAGGGTAATTGACAGCTTGGAACCGATACGCCCTGCAAGGCGGTTCTTTAGCAGTTTGTTATTTGGAAGAAAATAATAGAAATGGAGTGGATTATGTGACGAGGAAAAGGACGAAATTGCTTGCAGCAACAGTAGCCGCGGGGTTGTTGTCGGGGACAGTCGTACAGATTCCATATAACGCGCTGGCCGTTTTTCCTGTGTTGCCGGTTGAAGTGAAGGGGGGCGTCGCTAGTGCGGCGTTGCCGCCGGAAGCACAAGCTGTGTTGGATGTATTCGATGCAATTAAAAGCAAAATGACGTCTGACGAAAGAACGGCCGTTGGGAATACGCGTGCGGCATTGACGAACTTGAATGACGTAACGCTGCTGAACCCGATCTGGGATGGGATCGAAGCCAAGCTGGCCACAGTCGATGCGAAAGACTATCCCCTGGTCAAAAAGGAAAATCTGTTAGCGCTGATCAAGGACTTTCACTTCTTCTATGTATCCAATGACCTTACTCTAGAACAAATGTGGTTGAAGCATCGCCCCTTAATCGATCAACTCGCTAAGTTGGGTGGCGTGACAGGCGGTCTGCAGGAAATTGACTTTGGGGATTTCACCGAATTTTACGTGGCTGTTGTGAACGAGGCGAAAAACCAATTCTCCTCGCCGGCGAGAATCGCGGAGCTTTTGGTTTCGAGGGGCGGCGTCTCCGGAGTCATCGATGCGTGTTTGGAAGCTGCTCTGAACAACAACAGTTTGATGTTCAGCAAAGTGTTTACAAACCTCGGAATCACAGGGGCGGAGCTCATTCAAGTCAAAAACGCAATGGGCGCGATCGTAGACCCGGACCAGAAGGCGAGAGATGCCTTGGCTATGGGTTATCTCCGCTCGCAAACCGTATTCTCTAAGCAGGTGAGTACGGACGGGCGAGTTGTTACGCCAAAGCTGACGGTGCTGGACAAAGAAATTCCGAACGACGTGCTGACGTGGACGGTGAAGAGCGGGTCGAATGTAACCTACGACGCCAATCGGAAAGCATTCGTGCTTGCAAGTACGGTAACGACCGCGAAAGTCACGATTGAAGCGAAGACGCTCTTTATTGTAAAGATGCTGTACGAAGGCGAATTGGAGCTTACGGCGGTAACCAGCAATCCTCCACCGAGCGGAAGTCCCGGCAGCTTCTTGCCGCTGCCGCCACTGCATTCGAATTTTGATGCGGGAATCACCAACATCAGAACGAGGATTTCCAACATTATCGGAGCGATCCCGGCAGGCGCGACGCCGGAGCAAATCAGAGAGGCTCAAATCGATGCGAAACGTCTTGTCGAGAGAGAGCTTAAGAAATTAGCGGTTGTGGATGTTAAGGCGTTCGTGCGGGAACAGAATGGAACGAAAACCTTAAACCTGACGAATGCAGACATTACGGAAATCAAGAAGCACATGGCCAAGGTAAAAGCGCAGGCGGACGAACTGAACGCTTTGCTGCTTTCCGCCGATCCGAGCGCACAGCCTGCCGAGATCGAATTCTCCTTGGATTTCGGGACAGGTGACAACTTCGAGATGGTCATCCCAATAGGGTTGATTCAGGAAGCAAGAACGGTAGGAATCGACAGAATCGGCGGCATCTTCAACGGGATGAATGTCACCATTCATGCTGACGAGCCGGTAACCGATGACGTCACGGTTCAACTACGCCGTCTCGCGCCTAACGCCGTGACCAGTGCGACGTCGTTCCCAATCGGTTCCGACGTTTACGAGCTTGAATTGTTCGAGAACGGGGAGCAATTGGAGAGCTTTGAACACCCGGTTACGCTGCGTTTGCCGGCGACGAACATTAACGGTCTCGATGTAGAGCGATTGGTCGTAGCTAAAGTCGTGAATAACGGGCTCCAGGTGTTTACGAGTTATTACGATGAAGACGGCAATCTTGTTGAAGTCGAGAGGGATACGCTCTCCACGTATGTCGTGATCGAGAATAAGGTTGAATTCGACGATGTCGCATCCGTGAGCGCCTGGGCAGGTCGGGCGATCGACGTAACGGCGGCGCAAGGGATCTTCGAAGGTCGCCCCGGAAGTAAGTTCGACCCGAACGCGAACATTACGCGGGCCGAATTCGCGAAGGTGCTCGTCGATCTGTTCCAACTGGGCGACGCGGAGGCGACGGAGTCGTTCAGCGATGTGAGCACGTCGGATTGGTTCCATTCCTACGTAGCAGCAGCCGCGAAAGCAGGCGTGATCCAAGGCCGATCGGCCAGCATCTTCGATCCGAATGCTCCGGTCTCGCGCGCCGAAATGGCGGCGATGGCGGCACGCGCCTTGGTTGCGGCGGGCGAAGCACCGTCTGTAAGCGATGCTGCAGCTTACGTATCTAAATTTACGGATGCAGATCAGGTGCTCCCGGGCCTTGAAGAGGGCATCGCAGTCATGGTTCGCGAAGGGTTCATGCAGGGCGTTCCTGGTGGAGCGTTCCAGCCGAATGACTACGCAACGAGAGCACAAGCAGCCGTCATGATGTACCGCATTTGGCAGAGCAGGTAAAGAACATAGTTATATCCTCCTCCTTCGGGAGGAGGACACCCATTAGGGAGGCTTGGAGGGAACTTATGGATTCATCTATGGAGCTAAAAGAGTATGGAAGAATATTAAAAAAGTGGCTATGGCTGATTGCTACGTGCATTATTTTCGCTTGCACGACTACGGCTATCGTGAGCTACTACTTTTTAGAACCGGTGTACCAGGCTTCCACGAAGTTGATCGTCAATCACTCGAGGGAAAATGACGGGATTCTGAAGCAAATCGATCTGAATGAAGTAAATGTAAATATTAAACTCATCGACACTTATAAGGAAATTATTAAGACCGATGCCGTAATGGATAAAGTAGTGGAGCAATACCCGGAGCTGAATCTTACAGCCGGGCAATTAATCAACAAGGTTCAAGTAAGCTCCGTTAACAATACGCAGGTAATGACGTTATCGGTAAAGGATGGCTCATACGAGCAAGCTGTGAAAATTGTCAATGCAATTGCCACAGTGTTCCAACAGGCTGTTCCGCAGATTTACAACGTTGACAATGTACAGATTCTTAGTACGGCCAAAATGGTAGAGGATCCTTCTCCTGTAGAACCAAATCCTGTCTTAAATATTATGGTCAGTTTTATTTTAGCGCTGATGTTGTCGGTGGGTATCGCTTTTCTGCTCGAATATTTGGACGACACGATCAAGACGGAGGCCGATATCTCGAACGTCCTAGGCGTACCAACTTACGCCGTCATTTCGGTCATTCAGGACAAGGATTTCGCTCCGCGGAATGAAAAAAGCGTGAAACAAAAGGTAGGGGAGGTCCCTTATGCGACGACAACGGCGAAATAACGACCGTCCGATCATTATGGATGCGAACCCGAGGTCACCGATTTCGGAGGCATACAGAACATTACGAACCAATATTGAATTTTCTTCCTTAGGGGAGCCGTTGCGAACCATCATGATTACTTCGGCCCAGCCGGAAGAGGGTAAAACCACTACGGCGGTCAACCTAGCAGTGGCGTTCGCGCAAGCAAATAAGAAGGTTGTTCTCGTCGATGCGGATCTTCGGAAGCCGACACTTCACTACATCTTTCAAAAACATAACCGCGGCGGGTTAACCAGCATCATTGCGCAACAGAAGGGCATTGACACGATGGCGCAGGAGACCCATATCGAGAACCTATATGTCATCCCATCAGGGCCGATCCCACCGAACCCATCAGAAATGTTGGCATCAACCCGGTTTACCGAGTTGTTAGGGGAGCTCAAATCACAATATGACATTGTCATTATAGATACTCCACCTTCTTTGGCAGTTACTGATTCTCAAATCGTCGCATCGAAGTGCGATGGAGTGTTATTGGTAATTAACTCCGGTAAGGTAAAGCGACAGTCCGCACTGCGGGTTAAAGAAGGCTTAGAACATGTCAATGCAAGATTGCTCGGTGTAGTGCTTAATAATATGAAGCGATCGAAAGCCGACGCTCAGTACTACTACTATTACGGCAGTCGTGAACAGGAAGCAGGAACGTAACTCGAGCTAAAGCTAGTATAGGTGTTGATATTATATAGGAAAAAACTATGTAAACGGTTTATCCTATAGGTAATGCCTACTGTACCTTTATCACTGTAGGCACTCGGTCATGCTGTGGGTTCTGCGGAACCTTAGACGTTTATCGTCGAGGGTGTGATGTGAGGGCGGGTTAGATGCCCATATTAATAATTTTAATTTATCCAGTTGTTAGCGAGATATCTTTCTCACGGGCAGAAGAGATTGAAGTACAAGATAAAGCAAGTGAAGAGAGTGGGAGGAAGGTTTTATGAAGAGAGTAAGGAAAGCGATCATTCCAGCCGCTGGCTTGGGCACCCGTTTTCTGCCTGCGACGAAAGCAATGCCGAAGGAAATGCTGCCAATCGTTAATAAACCAACCATTCAATATATTGTCGAAGAAGCAATCGCATCTGGCATTGAAGACATCATTATCGTAACGGGGAAAGGGAAGCGGGCGATCGAAGACCACTTTGACCACGCTCTCGAATTGGAAACAAACCTCGTCGAGAAAGGGAAGTTGAAGCTCCTTGAGGAGGTGCGCAGGCCGTCCAGCGTCGACATTCACTACATACGGCAAAAGGAACCGAAAGGTCTCGGCCACGCAGTATGGTGCGCGAGAAGATTCATCGGAGACGAGCCTTTCGCGGTGCTGCTCGGCGACGACATTGTCGTTGGGGATCCGCCTTGTTTGAAACAATTAATGGAGCAATACGAGGAGACGCAGGCATCGGTCATCGGCGTGCAACCTGTATCTGACGAAGAGACGACCCGTTATGGCATCATCGATCCGAAAGAACGGCACGGCAAACTATATCAAGTACATAACTTTGTGGAAAAGCCGACGCTCGGCACCGCACCGTCTAACCTGGCGATCATGGGCCGGTACGTACTTACACCGGAAATTTTCAAATATTTGTCTATGCAGGAGCAAGGCGCGGGCGGGGAAATCCAGCTGACAGACGCGATCCAAAAATTGAATCAGGAGCAATCGGTGTATGCGTATCATTTTGACGGTATTCGGTACGACGTTGGCGAGAAGCTTGGATTTATTTTAACGACGATCGACTTCGCATTGCGGGACACCGAATTGCGTACGCCGCTGTTGAAGGTGATGGAGGAAATCACCGGCAAGGAATCGGTTCGGCAAGTGATTGGGTGATCTTTGAGGAGGGTATATGATGGGGGCACCGAATGAAGCAAAAGCTTTGGAACGGCGGCAATTCGGGGCTGCATTTCCTGCTTTGCAGGAGAATGACCGCAAACTGTATTTAACCGCGAAACGAATGCAGGACATTGTTGCTTCCTTGGTTGGGTTACTTTTCCTCTTACCCTTGTTTATCGTGCTGGCCATCTTAATTAAGTTGGAAGATCCGAAAGGACCCGTGTTGTTTCGGCAAACGCGCGTCGGTAAAGGCGGGCGCGAATTCCAAATGTACAAATTTCGTTCCATGGTTTCGAATGCCGAGCAAATGCTGGAGCAGCTGCTCGACAAAAATGAAGTAAGCGGATTAATGTTCAAAATGAAAGACGATCCGCGCGTGACGAAAATCGGAAAATTGATTCGGAAAACAAGCCTCGACGAACTTCCGCAGTTGATTAACGTCCTCAAAGGCGAGATGAGTTTGGTCGGTCCTCGTCCCCCGTTGCCGCGGGAGGTGGCGGTTTACAATGCATATCATTTGCAGCGGTTAACGGTAACGCCGGGTTGCACCGGTTTGTGGCAAGTGAGCGGGCGCAACAGCGTCGGCTTCGATGAGATGGTGGAGCTTGATCTTCAATATATCCGCGAACGCAACTTATTTTATGACATCAAAATTATCTTGAAAACTGTACTGTTATTAATCCGACCTAACAGTGCTTATTGAGGAGGGGAAGTATGGAGAAATCCGAAAAAATATTCGTAGCGGGCCACCGGGGGTTGGCGGGCTCCGCTATTTACCGGAAACTGCAGTCCGAAGGATACCACAATATCATCGTTCGGACGTCGCAAGAGTTGGATTTGCGCGACGCTCAGAGCGTCCATAACTTCTTTCAGGAAGAGCGGTTCGATTACGTGTTTCTCGCGGCGGCGAAAGTAGGCGGGATCGTGGCAAATAACGATTATCCAGCCGATTTTATTCGGGATAACTTGTTAATTCAGACGAACGTTATTGACTCAGCATACCGAACGGGCGTCAAGAAACTATTATTTTTAGGCAGTACTTGTATTTATCCGAAGTACGCTCAGCAACCGCTGAAAGAGGAGTATTTGCTTACCGGAGAATTAGAGCCTACGAATGAACCGTATGCAATTGCGAAAATTGCCGGCATTAAGATGTGCCAGTCATATAACCGACAATACGGAACGTGTTACATATCGGTCATGCCGACGAATTTATATGGTCCGAATGATAACTTCGATCTGCAAACTTCGCACGTTCTGCCGGCGTTGATCCGCAAATTCCACGAAGCAAAAGAAACGAACGCGCCCGATGTGCAAGTGTGGGGAACCGGGAATCCTCGGAGGGAATTTCTTTATTCCGACGACTTGGCAGATGCATGCGTATTTTTAATGAAGCATTATGACGGTAACGACATCGTCAACGTCGGTGTCGGCGAAGACGTAACGATTCGAGAGTTGGCAGAATTGATCAGAGAGACGATTGGGTATACGGGTAGTATCGTATTCGATACGAGCAAACCGGATGGCACACCGCGAAAATTGGTTGACGTAACAAAAATTAACGAACTCGGTTGGAAGGCGTCCACATCCTTGAAAGATGGTTTGGCAGCGGCATACCAATGGTACTTAGAAAACGAAAATCAACTGCGCAAAGTGGCAGTTCACTAGGAGGAAAACAAATGAAAAAGGCATTAATTACAGGTATTACGGGGCAAGACGGGTCGTATTTAGCAGAATTTTTGCTTGAAAAAGGGTATAAAGTGTACGGTTTGCGCCGTAGAACGAGCACACCCAATTTTGAAAATATCGAACACATTAAAGATGAGATTGAATGGCTTTCGGGCGATTTGACGGATTTGTCATCTTTAATTTTTGCCGTAAGTATTTCGCAGCCGGATGAGGTTTACAACTTGGCGGCGCAGTCGTTCGTAGAGACCTCCTGGCCGCAACCCTTGTTTACAGGACATGCGACAGCACTTGGCGTTACGAATATGTTGGAGGCGGTCAGGATCGTCAAGCCAGATGCAAGATTTTATCAAGCTTCCAGCAGTGAAATGTTCGGAAAGGTTGTTGAAATTCCACAGAAAGAATCGACTCCTTTCTACCCTAGAAGCCCATACGGGGTCGCGAAAGTGTACGGCCACTGGATTACAGTCAACTACCGTGAAAGCTTTAATATGTATGCTTGCTCAGGTATTCTCTTTAACCATGAATCACCGCGACGCGGTTTGGAATTCGTGACCCGGAAAGTGACGAATGCAGTCGCGCGCATCAAGCTTGGTCTCCAGAACGAACTCCGGATGGGCAACCTTGACGCCAAGCGTGACTGGGGCTTCGCCGGCGATTATGTCAAAGCGATGTGGCTCATGCTGCAACAAGACCAACCGGACGATTTCGTCATCTCGACAGGCGAAACACATACGGTCCGCGAGCTGCTGGAAGTTGCCTTCTCCTACGTTGGGTTGAATTACGAAGATTACGTCGTTATTGATCCGAAGTTTTTCCGTCCGGCCGAAGTTGACTTGTTGCTGGGGGATTGCACGAAGGCGAAGGATAAGCTGGGCTGGCAACTGGATGTTGGATTTGAGGATCTGATCCATATGATGGTGGATGCGGATCTGGACCGAATTGGGAAGATGAAAAAGCAGGAGGTTACTACCATTTAATTAGCTTAATTAAGGATGAGGGGCTATCCCAAATAGCCCCAATTAAGCCTTTTTCTAAACCCTACAGAAGGTCGGAGATTTATGATAAAAATAAAGCCATTTATTGAACACGTATCCTATTGTGAGCAATGTCATAAGAAATTAAAAAACAATCAAATATTGTGGCAGGGAATTCATGTTTGTGTAGAAATGAATTGCGAAGATTGTGGAGCGCATTACATTGAGGATTTGCCAGTAGGACATGCAACCTACTTTCCTTATAAAGTTAACTTATCTGAAGACAAAATATTTGGTGAGAAGAAAGGACTTAAATGGCTCGGTCAGCCATTTCTAAATTCACTTAAAAATCCGGAGAAAGACACAAAGATTAATTTGATGGTAAATAAGAAGGTAAGTCAACTTGGCAAGGCGGTTGTAGTAATTAACACCATTGACTACCTTTACGGACATTCTTTATTAAAGCTCTTGAATGTACAACGCGAGGCGGAAGAAAACCAAGATAAATACATAGTGGTAATTGTCCAAAAAGCGTTAGAGTGGATGGTTCCTGAAGATGTCTCAGAGATTTGGACTGTAAATATTTCATTTAAACAAGCAAGGAGCTATTTCCCTTCATTAAATGATGCAATTAATGCCGAGCTACTGAGATTTAATGAAATATTCATAAGTCATGCTTATTCACACCCAAATAAATTTAATATTGAAAAATTTACTCGTACACTTAGATATGAGGAATCAAAATTTATATCACCAAGGATCTCTTTTATATGGAGGGAGGATCGGCTGTGGCTTAAAAATGTGTATGTCTCCAAAGCGATCCAAAAACTTGGACTTACGGGAATTTTCCTGTCCCCTTTTTTGTACATACAAAAAAGGAAGGTGATTAGTTTATTTAAAAAATTGAAAAGGGAATTGCCTTCATTCCAGTATACAGTTGTCGGATTAGGCCAATCATGCAGGTTTCCTAATTGGATTAATGACGAAAGAGTTTCCGCATTTAACAAAGAAACCGAGCTGAGAATTTGTGGTATTTATAGCGAAAGTAAGGTTGTAATTGGTGTCCACGGGTCAAATATGTTGCTTCCTTCAGCACATGCAGAAATGGTAGTAGATATTATGCCAATTGACAGGTGGGGTAATTTTGCGCAAGATATTCTTTTCCAAGAAAGTGAAGATAGCAGATTAACTAGTTATAAATACAGATTTATACCAATCGAGATTAATTTAAAAATATTGTCTAAGATTATTAGCCGGCAAATCAATAATTACCAACATTATAAAATGCAAATGTCTGAGGATACAGTAAATAACATCAACTGGGAATCAAAGAGATTACTTTCCGGAGATGCTATTTCCTTTGCAGAGCAGCTATAACTTTATAGAGAAGTTTGAGATGTGGGTGTGATCCACCCCCTTTTTTTGTGATGTTTTCAGCGTTCTTCCCAACTAATGTTGTTTTGAATACTCACTTGAATTGTGGAGGAAGTATATTTAATGATAAATAACTTTAAAAGGTGCACGGTGTGAATAGATACCTTAAAATAGGAGTAATTCTTCTATTTGTAACAACAGTAACAAGACTTCTTGGCTTTATTCGTGAAACCATAATAGCTGCTAATTTTGGTGCATCAGGTGTTACTGATGCTTTTTTTATAGCTGTTTCTATCCCCAATATTATTTTTACAACGATTAGTACCACCTTAGGTGTAATTATTGTTCCAACTCTTACAAAGATTTCAGTTAGAAATCCAATATTATTTAATCAGTACTCGAGTTTTTTCTTTTTTCTACTCTTAGGCATTGTATTTTTGATCTCAAGCATCGGCATTTTTTTATCGCCGATTATTGTCAATTCACTATTTAATAATTTAAAGTACCCAGAACTTGCAATAATGTTGACAGCTTTATATTTTCCATGCCTAATTCCTATGACACTCAATCATTATTTTTCATCCTTTCTACAAGTAAAGAAGATATTAATAATTCCAACTTTAACACAATTACTTTCAAATCTTGTTGTAGTTGCAACAGCCATTTATTTTTCTAAAACCGTGGGGATTAAGGCTGTTATTGTTGGGACACTAATCGGACTGTTACTCCAAACCCTCATATTATTTGGATTCAGTAGGAACTCAGACTTTAAGCTAAGTGTTAAGGGGAAACTAGGTAACATTAGGGATTTCTTAAATGAGGATATAAAGAAAATAGCTCCGATTTTAATAACTACATTTGTAATCCAGCTAAATTTATTAATGGATAGGTTTCTCGGATCCTTTCTAACCGAGGGTAGCATCTCCTCTTTAAGTTATGCTTTCAAGATCAATGACTTCATTACGGGTGTGATTATAACAGCATTTGGGGCTATCCTTTATCCTGACTTTGCGGAACTTCACCAAAAAAATAAAATAGAAGATCTTAAAAAATTAGTTTTCGGAAGTGTTAGGGTTATATTCTTAGTTACAATCCCTCTTGTTTTGGGTACCATAGTTTATTCGGAAGAAATTGTGAGAATTCTATTTGGGTATGGGAATTTTGATGTTGACGATATAACTTCAACAGCATTGTGTTTGCTTTGCTACACATTAGCAATCCCCTTTCTAATCCTTACTTCTGTTTTAAGTCGGTATTATTACGCAATTGAGGATATTAAAACTGTTTTATTCAATTCATTGTACTACACAGTTCTTAATATTGTATTAAGTATTAGTCTTGTAAATTACCTTGGAGCACGAGGAATTGCCTTGGCATTTTCAATTTCCTCCTTTGTTGGGGCAGTGATGCTTCTTATAAAATCACATAGAAGGTTGGCATTGTTTAATTTACCCGAACTGGCAAAATTTCTGATTAAAGTTATGTCAGCCGCGATAATAATGGTCGGGTTACTTTATTGTTTTAAGACTTTTGTTAATATTAATGAAATTGTTGAAATGGGTATAGGCGTATTTATTGGATTGGGACTTTATATCCTATTTACACTGCTGCTGAAAGTTTCAGACGCCCAATTACTAGTTAAAACACTGGTTAATAGGGGGAAGAAGAAGCAGGAGAATGTTTTGGAAAAAATGACGAGTTAACTTTATTTGACACATGTAATAGGATACGTTCTGTTGAAAGGGTGTTTATACGTGAGTTTAAACAAGAAAATTAAGGGTGTAGTTTCAGTTGGTTCTAAGTTTCATGCACCATACACAGCAGAAGCGTTGTACCGGTTCGATATGTTACAGAAATTTATAGCTGGTAAAAAATTTCAGAACAATACCTTAATACCGCAACAAAAAATAATGAATATCTCATTGCCACACTACATAGCTATCTTTTTAAGAAAATTACCGATATTCGGCCATAAGTTGCCTTATAACATTATTTCGGATGCCTTGTTCGATGTTATGGCTAATAACAAACTTTCAAATGTTGACTTCTTTATCGGATTTAATAATTTTTGCTTAAGTCAGATGAAAACAATGAAAAAAAAGGGAGCAGTGGTTTTTCTCGAGCAGAGAATCGCACACGTCCAGACAGAGATTGATATTTATACTAATGAATTTGGTTCAGTACCCTCGAACTTATCTAAACGAATGGTTAAGAGAAAATTGGAGGAATATGAAATCGCCGACTATATTCTGGTTCCAAGTACATTTGTTTATGATTCAATGGTAAAAAACGGTGTTAATAAGGGAAAGTTAATATTAATCCCTTATGGATATGATCCGAAACTTTTTTATATAAAAGGCAATACTTTTAGCGCACAGGACGAGAGCAATAAACCTCTAAGAGTAATATTTGTAGGGCAAATCGGCTTTAGGAAGGGTATTAGATATTTACTAGAGGCCATAAGCAAATTACATGAGAAAGGGTTAAATATTGAGCTGACTTTGGTAGGTAACATTGATAAAAACTTCATTCCTGTACTGGAAAGGTATGCAGGATCGTTCGTCCATAGAAAATTTGTGCCACAGAGTGAGCTCGTAGAAATTTACAATAACTCGGATCTATTTATTATACCCAGTCTGTGCGAAGGAAGCGCACTCGTTACATACGAAGCGGCAGCTTGTGGCTTGCCATTGGTAGTTACAGAGAATACAGGAAGCGTCGTAACGAATGGACATGATGGTGTGATTGTTAAGGTGGGAGACACAAAGTCAATAGAAGATACTCTGGAGATGCTATATTACGATAAGGATTTTTTAAATAATCTTAAGGCTAATGTATCCCAATCTATAAAAAATTACACTTGGGAAAAATATTCTGAAAGACTTGTTAATGCGATAAATAACGCACTAGATAAATCTCGTAATTAATAAAATTCACTCGAGGTTCAAAATATGGAGAAAAACCTATTAATCATAAGAAATTTCGCGAGTAAAGTTAATGCGGATACGTATAACCTTCAAGAAATAGGCTTGGGGAAAGCCTTAGTAAGGAAGGGTTTTAATTGTGACGTGGTTTATTTCAATGGAGACGCCCCCACGGAAATTGAACAAATTTACCAGGTAGACGGAAATGTACTTAGAGTAATAAAAATGAAGGCCAAAAAAATATTTAGTAATGGTATTTATAGCGAAGTATTTAAACGTGGTTTTTTAAAAAGATACAAATACGTGATGTCTACAGAATATCATCAACTTATGACGTATCTACTCTCAATTGTATGCCCAGAAAAGCTCCTGATTTACCACGGTCCATACAAGTACGATGATAAGAAACTAATACAACAGGTCTATGATTTAATGTGCCTTCCAAGGATACGTAAGGTGACTAACTGTTTCGTAAAATCTGATCTTGCTAAAAAATATTTAATAGAAAAAAAGCTAAATTGTATTACTGTGGGTGTAGGTTTGGACACCGACAATTTAATTAAAAGTAAGGAAATAAACAAAGAGGTTGAAAGCAAATTAAGCAAAGCACATGGAACGAAGAATCTTCTATATATTGGGGTACTAGAGGAACGTCGGAATATATCTTTCTTGCTGAGGATTTTCAAATTAGTAGAGGAGCAACATGACGATGCCCGTTTAATTATCGTAGGAAATGGAACGGAAGAGGATAAGAGAGTATACATGAGGTATATCGAGGAACATGGATTAGAAGATAAGATTATTTATTTTGAAAGAGTGGAACAAAAGAATTTGTGGCAAATTTACAAGGTAAGTGATCTTATGTTGTTCCCCACCACTTACGACATATTTGGGATGGTTTTACTTGAGAGTTTCTATTTCCAAGTGCCCATAATTTCCTCGTTGAACGGTGGTTCATCAACGCTAATAAATAACTACGTGAATGGGATAATTATTGAAACTTTTGATGAGGAACTTTGGCTTAAAGAAATTAATAAAGTTCTCTTAGATGAAGCATTTCGGGAAAGATTAAAAACAAACCAGATTGTTACATCCAAGGAATTTACATGGGATAATGTTGCAGCTAAGTTACTCGATAACTTAGCTTTTTAATTTTCTTAGTTGTTGGGATAGGGGGAATACTTATGAAGGTCCTCTTGGTTCATAATTATTATCAACAACCAGGCGGGGAAGACAAAGTTGTAGCGCAGGAACTTGAGATGCTACGAACAAACGGTGTCGTGGCGAACCTATACTCGGTTCATAATAATAAAATCAAAAATGAAAGTAGTTTCAAAAAAGTCTTAACTGGAATCGAGACGATTTGGTCCCCAAGCGAGTATTCGAATATTAAGAAAGTAATCATGGACTTGAAACCCGATGTGGTTCATGTCCATAATTTTTTTCCGTTGATTTCTCCATCAATTTATTATTTATGCAAGCAGATGGGAATACCAGTCGTACAGACACTACATAATTATAGGTTGTTATGCCCTGGCGCAACATTCTTGAGGGAAGGAAAAGTTTGTGAAGAGTGTCTTCAGGGATCTGTTTTTAACTCAATAAAATATGGTTGTTATCGTAAATCACGGACACAAACAATAAGCGTAGCAAGCATGATACAATTCAATAAAATGTTAGGCACGTGGAGCCAAAAAGTAAACAAATATATTGCCCTGACAGAATTCGCAAAAAACAAATTTGTTGAGGGGGGCTTGCCCGGTCATTTAATAAGTGTGAAGCCAAACTTTATCAAGCCCGTAAATAGTGATCTCTTAAATCCTTATCCAGGAACGACGTACCTACTGTATGTCGGAAGAATTTCGGCGGAAAAAGGGGTCGAAAACCTATTAAAAGCGTGGAAATTATTTGACTTGAGAGGGTCTTTGCAGTTAGTGATTGTAGGGGAAGGACCGGACAAAGAGTATCTCGAAAAGAAGTACGCAAGTGATAATGTCATATTTGCTGGTAGTCAAGGAAGGGATTCTGTGTTACAGCATATGGCACACGCAAAATACCTGATAGTTCCCTCTGTATGGTATGAAGGTTTTCCTATGACGATAGTGGAGTCATATTCCGTGGGAACACCTGTAATTTGCAGTAAGATTGGATCATTAGCTGAAATTGTAAAAGAGGAAAAGACGGGATTTCAATTCATCCATGATGATTTACAATCATTAATTGGCACTCTTAAAAAAGCACTGTCTTACGAAAAATATGAAGAGCTTAGGGTTAATGTTTCAAAGGTCTTCAATACTAGGTACACTGAAAAAGTAAATTTTGAGGCCATTATGAACATCTACCATGAAGCGTTGCAGGAGAATCGCTATGCGAAAGCACGCTAAGGTAGGAAGAATCATTAAGTCGGATGTTACAGCCCTTTCCTTCAGAGAAACGGTTAATGAGATTGTTAGTTGGATTCAAAATAAAGAAAGCAATTACGTTTGTGTTTGCAATACCCATTCACTTGTGACCGCTAGTAACGATGAGTACTTTGAGATGATCTTAAATAACGCAGGAATCTGTACACCAGATGGAATGCCGTTAGTATGGGCACTTAGGCTTTACGGTTACAAAGAACAAGACCGGGTTGACGGACCCAACTTAATGCTTAAACTGTGCGAAGTTGCAGCACAGAAGAAATTCAAAGTCTACCTATATGGTGGTACTACGGAAACGTTAGATAGGTTGACAAGAAAATTAATTCACCAATTTGGTGGTATTCAAATTGTAGGATCTTATTCCCCTCCATTTCGGCAATTAACGGAAGAGGAAGAAGAACAGATAACAGAACAAATTAACTCAGCCAAACCTGATTTGATTTTTGTGAGTTTGGGGTGCCCCAAGCAAGAGAAATGGATGTACAGTAAGAGTCTAAAAGTAAAGGGTATAATGATTGGGGTTGGAGCAGCATTCGATTTTATAATAGGGAACATTAAGCGACCACCGCAAATATTTCAACGTTTGGGGCTCGAATGGTTTTTTCGCTTAGTAAGCGAACCTAAGCGTCTTTGGAAAAGATATTTGTATAATAATCCGGTGTTTATAATTCGATTTCTTTTGACATATAGACAAAACAAACGGGTTACAAAATTGCTTATGGAAAATTCAGGGATCAATTATTGTAAAGACCGAGGAGTAGGTTATTAGTATACGAAGTTAGATTCCCACATCTCCGGACATAGTTACTGACAAATGCTCAAATGGGGAGTTAATGCATCCGAATCAAAAAAATGTCGATTTCCATTATTCCTCTTCGGATTGTATATAGTTGCTGGGAGAACATGAAAGTACCAATTGAAGATTGAGAT
Source organism: Paenibacillus sp. (assembly GCF_035645195.1). Lineage (NCBI taxonomy): Bacteria > Bacillati > Bacillota > Bacilli > Caryophanales > Paenibacillaceae > Paenibacillus > Paenibacillus sp. The sequence continues at coordinate 27,455 of NZ_DASQNA010000017.1, forward strand.
TCGCAATAATGCAGGCATAAGGACTTCTAATTAAAGAAGGAGTGGGAAGATGAAACTTACAGTCATCGGCACAGGTTATGTCGGACTTGTATCTGGAGTTTGTTTCTCTGATTTGGGCAACGACGTCATTTGTGTCGATAAAGATGCTAAAAAAATCGAGATGCTATTAAACGGGGAAGTTCCGATTTATGAACTCGGCTTGAAAGAATTGATTGAAAAGAACAGAATCGAAGGGCGATTGTCCTTTACTACTGATATCTCCGTTGCTGTGCAAGAAGCGGAGATTGTTATTATCGCGGTCGGCACGCCACAGTCGCCTAGCGGAGAGGCAAACTTGCAGTTTATTGAACAAGCAGCGAGGGAAATCGCAGTCGCTTTGAACGGATACAAAATTATCGCTACGAAGAGCACCGTGCCAGTTGGCACGAACGAGCGAATCAAAACAATCGTTGGTGAATTGACAGATCATCCATTCGATATCGTCTCCGTGCCTGAATTTCTGCGTGAAGGCTCCGCCATTAAAGACACGTTTCATCCGGACCGCATCGTCATCGGCGCGGAAAACAAACGGGCAGCAGAGATGATGATCGAACTCCACCAACCGTTGACGAATAAAATTATCGTTACGGACGTACGGAGTGCAGAAATGATCAAATACGCTTCGAACGCTTTTCTTGCAACGAAGATTTCATTTATTAATGAGATCGCCAATATATGCGAAAAGGTCGGTGCGGACATCACGCTCGTTGCGAGAGGAATGGGGCTTGACCGTCGGATCGGCGAATCGTTCTTGAATGCCGGTATAGGGTACGGCGGATCCTGTTTCCCGAAAGATACGAATGCACTCATTCAGATTGCCGGGAACGTTGAATATGATTTTAAATTACTTCGCTCAGTCGTGGAAGTTAACCAAATGCAACGGTTTAACGTGATTCAAAAGTTGGTCGATTCGCTGGGTTCGTTAGAAGGGAAGACGGTAGGCATCTGGGGATTATCGTTTAAACCGAATACGGACGACGTACGGGAAGCGCCGTCGCTTGAAATTATACCTGCTCTGATCGGAATGGGGGCAAAGGTGAAAGTATACGACCCGGTGGCAATGGATAAATTCCGTGCATTCTTTAACCATGAGTCGATCGTGTGGTGTTCCGGAGCAATAGAAGTGGCGGAAAGTGCCGATGCGCTTTGCTTGCTAACCGAATGGGAAGAATTTCGTAATGTGAATTTGCAACAAATTGAAAAACAAATGAACCAACCCATTCTCGTCGACGGCCGGAATGTATTCTCTCACAAGGAGATCGCGGATACCGGCTTTTATTACTACTCCGTAGGTCGACCGATGATGAACAGTTTACAGCCGTACGATCGAGAATTCTTAAGTGTATAACGATTCAAATATAAAAGGAGAGGATAACATGAAACTAGTCCTGCTATCTGGCGGTTCCGGGAAACGTCTTTGGCCGCTTTCGAACGATTCGCGTTCGAAACAGTTTTTAAAAGTGTTGGCTTCCCCGGACAATGAAGCGGAATCAATGGTCCAGCGTGTATGGCGCCAGCTTGGGGAAACGGGGTTGCAAGAGGACGCATTAATTGCTACGGGGAAAGCCCAGCTTGACGTAATGCAAAGTCAACTCGGCTATGACGTTCCGCTCATCCTAGAGCCCGAACGCAGAGATACGTACCCTGCCATTGCGTTAGCGGCAACTTATCTGTATTCCATCCAAGGCATGAGCCTTCAAGATGTCGTTGCGATTCTGCCGGTAGATCCATATGTAGAGAATCATTTCTTTGGAAAAATTAAGGATTTGGAAGAGGTTCTTCGAACCTCAGGTGCAGATCTAGCACTCGTTGGCGTGAAGCCGACATACCCATCGGAAAAATACGGTTATATTGTCCCTAGGACTGAAGAAGATACCAACCGGAAGTACATTACCGTAAGCCATTTTACAGAAAAACCCCGCGAAGACCAAGCGAAGCAGCTCATTGAGCAGCAGGCGCTATGGAATTGCGGGGTTTTCGCATTCAAGCTGGATTACATCATTAAGCACTTGATCGATAACGGGCTTCCGATCCAATACGAGGAGATGCTGAAACAATACGGTCGTTTGCCCAAGATCAGCTTCGATTATGAGATCGTGGAGAAGGCAAAGAAGCTTGTGGCAGTTCCGTACTCGGGGTACTGGAAGGACCTGGGTACCTGGAATACGTTGACTGAGGAAATGAGCGCACAGCAGATCGGAAAAGCGGTCGTGACTGATGATTGCGTAAATACTCATGTCGTCAACGAATTGGATATTCCGATCACGGTGATCGGCGTCAAGGATGCGGTCGTGGCGGCGAGCCCAGACGGGATCTTGGTATCTGCGAAGGAGGCAAGTCCAAGAATCAAGGATGTTATGAAAAACATTGAGCAGCGCCCGATGTTCGAGGAACGCCGGTGGGGATGGTACAAAGTTCTGGATTACGGCAAGCTGCCGGATGGAAGCGAAGTTTTGACCAAGCGGATTTGCGTGCTGGCGGGAAGACACCTAAGCTACCAGCTCCATTTGAAGCGCAAAGAAGTCTGGACCATTATTTCGGGAACCGGTGAGTTTATTCTAGACGACCATCGGGTGGCGGTAAAGCCGGGAGACGTGCTTCGTATTCCTGTAGGAGCGAGACATAGCATCCGGGCTAATGAGGATCTCGAGTTTATAGAGGTGCAGACCGGGAGCGAACTAATCGAGGAGGATAACATCAGGCTTTCGACATCGTGGGAGGAAATTATCACCTTGTGCTCGTGATGGCTGAGTGGCGTAGAGTGAGGTGGGGGAATGTACTGTACCATCCAGCAAATCACATTTGAACGCCGGGAGGCGGGGGGCGCAGTTGCTGCGACACCCGCCTCACCTATTTTGCGCGGAGCGATAGAGCTCGCGACGTGGAACTGGCGACATGAGCAAAAGAAAAGGCAGGAGAGAGCGGCCGCCTTAGCGCCGCTGGCATCTGAACTATGAAGAATAAGCTGGTATCTATGATCCCTGTGCTTCTATTGGTCGGCATCATTTTGCTTTTCTCTTCTCAACCCTACCAAGAGCAAACGATCATCCCGAGCCTGCGGGGAAGCTTTTCGGAGGATCGACTGAGCGAGAGAATGCCGGATCTGACGATCCATTACCATCAATCGAATGTGAACGCGAAGCAGCAGCCCTTCCAGTTCATTGAATTTGTGTTTAGAAAATCCGCGCACCTGTTCGTGTATGGCGTATTGGGCGCGCTCCTCTTTCTAGGACTTCGGCCCTTTCGTCTGCGCGGGTGGGGGAAGGCGCTCCTTGTACTCGAAATCGGCGCGCTAGTGGCGATCGTCGATGAGATCAATCAAGCGCGATCGTTATCGAGAACGGGGATCCCCCAAGACGTGGCGGTCGATCTGGCCGGAGTAATCCTCGGGATGCTGTTCGCGGCGCTGCTGACGGCAGTGCTCCGCAGGCTGGAGGGAGAAAGCTGAAGCGAGTGATCGCAGCGGGCGGATGGCTTGAAGCTATGCCGGTTGTCGGAGGAAGGATGCGCCCGATCTGCTTCATTGAACATAGGAAAGGAATTGAGAAACAGTACGGGAGCGAGCGAAGCGGCGGGGGACAGCTTGCGTACTGCTCGTGACCGGGGGTGATCTGACGTCTTGAATGAGAAAAAACGATACAGTTCCAAATGGATAATCAGTTACAAAGGGAAAAGCTTCGCCGAAATTTACGGGAAGAAGAAGGCCTACGATTTATTCGTGAATCTAAGCCAGTGCTTGCTGAACTTGGAGGTCAAAAAGGCTGCGAATACGAAGCGAGAGAACGTGACTGCCGACCGGAAAGCGTACAGCCGAAGATGGCGAGAGAAAAATAGGGATAAAATTCGTGTGTACAACCAGCGATCGAGGCAAAAGAGGTTATGGAAAGAAGGTCCGAGGCGCAAGGAGGGACAACGCAGGGTGAAGGAACAATTCGAAACGAATGAGAACAAGTTTAGCCCTTACGAAGTGTACCGGCGCTGGAGCAAGGCGGAGATGCCGGAGTGGATGCGTGCGGAATTGGATGCAATGAGTGAAAAGCAACTGCATGAGCATTTCGGCGCGCATTTGGAGTTCGGGACGGGCGGACTTCGGGCCGAGATCGGCGTTGGCACGAATCGGATGAACGTCTTCACGGTTCGGCGCGTTACGCAGGGATTGGCGAAGTACATGTTGTCTCGGGGAACGGAATTTTCATCGCGAGGCGTCGCGATCGCGTTCGATTCCCGACGCTTCTCGCGGGAATTCGCCGAAGAAGCGGCGCTCGTATTGGCGAACAACGGGATCAAAGCATATTTGTTCGAAGAGCTCCGGCCGACTCCGATGCTGTCTTATGCGGTAAGGCACCTGAGGACGGCCGCAGGCATCGTGATCACCGCAAGCCATAATCCCCCGGAGTACAACGGATATAAGGTATACGGGGAAGAAGGCGCCCAAATTCCTCCGCAGGTTGCGGACGCGATCACGGCGAACATCGAAGCGGTCGAGGACGAGCTGGCGGTTCAGGTGTTAGACAGGCAGGAGGCTATGAATCGCGGGCTCCTGATCCAGATTGAGCAGCAGGTCGAGACCAATTATTATTTGAACCTTCAAACCTTGCTGCTTCAGCCGGGCATTGCGCGGGAGCAAGGCAAGGAGATGAAAATCGTATACACGCCGCTGCACGGATCGGGAAACCGGCCTGTTCGCGAGGCGCTCGCCATGGCGGGCTTCGAGCACGTGTTCGTCGTGGAATCGCAAGAGCATCCGGACTCCGAATTCCGTACGGTCGCTTCTCCGAATCCGGAGGAGAAGGAAGCGCTGCGCCTTGCGATCGAGCTGGCGGAGGACGTTGGCGCGGAGCTCGTTCTAGGCACCGACCCGGACGCGGATCGAGTCGGGATCGCCGTTCGAGGCAGGGGCGGACAATTCGTTTGTTTGACGGGCAATCAGACAGGAGCGTTGATGCTCGAGTATACCCTCTCGCAGCTGGCGGAACGGAAGCAGCTCCCGAAGAACGGCGTCGTCATTAAAACCATTGTAACCTCGGAGCTTGGGAGGGAGATTGCGAAGCATTACGGGGTCGAAACGATCGACACGCTGACGGGCTTCAAGTACATCGGCGAAAAGATCGGCGAATTCGAGCGTACGGGCGAGAAGCGGTTTCTTTTCGGCTACGAAGAAAGTTACGGGTATTTAGCGGGTTCGTTCGTGCGCGATAAGGATGCCGTGCAATCTTGTTTGATCATCGCGGAAATGGCGGCCTATTACCGGACGAAAGGTCTTTCGCTATATGAGGCCTTGCTCATGCTGTATGAAAAATACGGCTACTACCAAGAGGGACTTCATTCGGTGACGCTCAAGGGCTTGGAAGGAATCGTTCGGCTTAATCGAATGACGGAATATATGCGCGAACATCTCGTTACGAAGCTTGGGGAGCAGTGGAAAGTCGTGCTGATCCGGGACTACGATCGCCAGCTGCAGTTCCACCTCCGCAGCAATACGAGACAAACAATCGAGCTTCCGCGATCGAATGTGCTCCACTATACCCTGAACGACGGCTGCTGGTTCGCGGTACGCCCTTCGGGGACGGAGCCGAAGCTGAAAGTCTATTTCGGAGCCGTCGGGAACGGCGAGGCGGATGTGGCACGAAAGCTGGAGGCTTTGCGGGACGAAGTGCTGCATCTTCTCGATAATATCCAAATCTATCTCGGGTTGCAGGTTTCCATCAAGTAACCGAAACAGGATCCAGATCATCAGGAGGGAATCCATGTTCGAGCCCAAGTCGAATGCAAGCCGATTTCCAAGCCAAGTGAAGAAGCGCGTCGTCCCGTTGAAGGGGCATATGTATATCAACCCTGCAGATCCTCAGTATTATGAAAAAGTGCTGCAGTACGTGGACCGCCACGACCCCGAAGCGTTGTTTCACGTCGGGATGAAGCAGCTGCGTCTGGGGAACCCCGTGAAGGGCAAAGAGCTGCTGATGCAATGCTCGGGTACGCGAAGCGGGTTCGCCGCCAAGGCGAGAAGCGAACTGCGGAGGCTGGAGCAGCCGACCGCCGGAAAACTGCCCCCGGTTGCGGAAGCGAATCCCGCGCGCCGGGGGGCGCCGTGGGGATGGATCGCGTTGGCGGTGACGCTCACGTTCATGCTCGCGGCGTTGCTGCTGCTAGGCAGCAGTCCGGCAAGAAGCGTGATCGCCCGCTTGACCATGGCGCCGGCGGGTATGGATGTCATCTACGAAACGGCGGAGCAAACCTTCCTGATCTATGTCGATCCCGACAAAACGCCGCGTGAAGTAGAACAGCAAATGTACGAAGCTGTCACCAAACTGGGGCGCCAATACCCGGACCAGGTTGTAAAGGTCTACGGGGTATATGCCGGAAAGGGCCAAAAAGCGGGGACGGTGGCGCCGCTGCGCGATCCCGGGTTGAAGTCTGGGGCATTCGTTATGGCGAAGTATCATGCGGCGACGGGCGAAAATGTAACCGTTCGCTTTTTCTCTGCAGGGGCTTCGGATGATCGAGCTCCTTATGTTCGAGCCGGAGCGAATCTGGTCAGAACCGCGCTCGAACAATACCGAGAAGACCATGGGAAGCTCCCGGACACGATCCGGGAGCTTCTTGGCGATTATCCCGATAACTACTTAAGCTGGATCCCCATAGAATCTGCGAGCGGAAGTGCGAACATCGCGGACCGTTTTGACGGTAGCGGGGGTTGGGTGTATACGCCAGAAGCCGAAATCCTGGAGCAGGCGTTCCGGCCGAATACGGTTGGAATCGCAACCCCCTATGCTCCCGTCGAGATCATCGTCTCGAAGTCGGATTATCGGCTCTATGTGGCAAGCGGCGAGGATGTGCTGGAAGCCAAACAGGTCGGGCTCGGCAGGGAGGACAGCACCGCGGCCGGAAGCTATGAGATCGATAGCAGGGTGCTCGAGCCGGAGGGCGCGAAGCCTGGCATGTATGGGGATGCAGGCTTGGGCTTCGGCAGCATGGCGCTGCACGGTACGTTGGACAGAGCTTCGATTGGCGAGAATCGCTCCTTGGGATGCGTACGTTTATGGAACGAAGATATAATGGATATCTTCCCAATCGTGCCGAAAGGGGCTGCTGTCCGCATCGTGGAGGGGGAAGCTTTCCCGAGCCTAGAGGAGCCCGACGTGCTGTCGAATTGGGAGCCTCTATTGGCAGGCACCCATCCGGGGTATAATGAAACGGCGGAGGGGCTGCGGTTCGAGTGGTTAGACTAATATGCTTTTTTGGGAGGAAAAGATGGACTGGATCGAGGAAGAACAATGGAATAAGATTCAACAGCAAATCCCGATTGTTTGCGTTGATATTTTGGCAGTGAAGGAAGGTACCTCAGAGAGCGGCAGATTGATGCTCGGGCTGATCCTGCGCGAAACCCCGCACGAAGGGCCGAAGTACTGCACTGTCGGAGGGAGGCTGTTATACAGAGAGTCGTTGCAAGACGGAATCCGACGGCAGCTGGAGGACGCCTTGGGCAGCAATATACAATATAAGTTGAGTTCCGACCTCCAGCCTGCATATGTGGCCCAGTATTATCCCGGCACCGCGGTGAGAGAAGGGTTCGATGCGGTGGACCCTAGAAAGCATGCGATCGGGCTAACTTACACGATTGAAATTAGCGGCGAACCGATGCCGCGGCGGGAAGCGTTGGATTTTAAATGGTTTACGGTAGACGAATTGCTGGCAAACGAAGATATCGGCTTTCACCAGAAGTCCGTCATCCTGGCGTGTATGGATCGACTTCTGCAGATTTCCCCTCTAGAGTCTCGGTAAGGGATCTCCCCCGAATAGCCCCTTCGCATAGAGCCTTTCGCAGCACCTTCCACCTTATAAAGCCGGGTTGCCGGCCATTCGCAAGAATATCTGTTCATATGAAAATTAACAGGGCGAGTTATGGCTTGGTTGAAACAGGGAGAGGCGGTACGACGGAATGACGACGATCCTACTAACCGACGGATTCATGCGCAAAACGTTATCGGCGGCGCGTTCGCTGGGGGAGCAAGGGGCGAAAGTGATCGTCTCGGATACGACCTCTTGCACGCCGGCCGCTTATTCCAAGTATTGCAGCCTCTCGCTGACGTATCCGGATCCTGTTCGGGAGCCGCAGAAATTTTTCGGTTGGTTGAAGGCTGCCGTCCGCCGGCATGCCGTGGACGTGCTGATGCCGATGGACGACGCCGTGCTTTCGCTCGTCATCGCGCATGAAGAGGAGCTTCCGGCGACGTGCGCGTGCGTGCTCCCGCCCGCAGATGCATACCACATTGCGTCGGACAAGCATTTGAGCTTGCGGTTGGCCGCATCCGCGGGCTTGCCTACGCCTCGGACCGTCCTGCCTCGGAGCGCGAGCGAAGTGGACAAGCTGGCAGGGATGCTGCAGTATCCTGTAATCATTAAGCCCCGGTCCAACTCGGGCTCCAGAGGGATTCGGCTGGCGTCGGATGCGGACGAGCTGAAGCGGGAGTACGCGCTCGTACACAGGGAATATCCGTTCCCGATGATTCAAGAGCGGATTCCGACGGGGGAGCGGATCGACGTTTGTCTCTTGTTCAATTTGGAGAGCGAGCTTCGGGCTTCGTTCGTGCAGCGGGAGCTGCGGCATTTCCCGTTGGAGCGGGGGCCCAGCACGGCGCAGGAAAGCATATGGCTGCCGGAATTGGCGGCTCGATGCGAAGCGATGCTGAAGAAGCTTGGCTGGCAAGGCATCGCCGAAGTGGAGTTTATGGTGGATCCGAGAGACGGCTTGCCGAAATTCATGGAAATCAATCCGCGCTTCTGGGACTCCTTGCACCTCTCCAAGCTCGCCGGAATCAATTTTCCTTGGATGTTGAGCCGAATCGCGCTCGGCGATGACGTGCCGACCGTACGCGATTATGCCGTCGGCGTCCGCTGCCGCAACGGGCTGCCCGGCGACCTGCTGCATTTCCTCTGGAACGAGAATCGTTTCCGAATGCTACCATCGTACTTAGGGGTGGGGGAGAACGGGGGAGACGATATTCTTTCGCTGCAAGATCCCGGGCCGGCCTTCGGCTTTCTCCTAGCGTGCGCAAGGCGTGCCTTCGATCGGAACAGGCGGAAATCGGTATTCGACAGATAGAGGGGCGGGGGAAAATACTCGGCGGCTGCTGGTGGCCCCGTAGCCTTCGAGCACCCTGATCTCGCAGCGAAGATCGACCGGCGGGGGCAGACGCCCGTCCTTCCCGGAGCATGCGGAAAAACGAGACGGCTGGGTGAGCGAAAAGCTCGGCAAAAGCTGGTTAGGTGGTGTTACATCCGTCATCGTTTGTAAGCGTTTTCCGACTTCTTTTGACGAAAGTTTCTATTTCGATCTTGGAATCCACATGTTTCGACAAGATATTACAAAAATACCTATTTACTCAAAAATGTAGAGAATGTAAGATTAGTTTATATAAAAAAATGGAAGTGATGATTTCGAACTCGGATAGGGTCGATTGAATTCGAGAAGCAAGAAGTGGGGCCGATCTTCCGACTATGAACAAGGAAAAACAATGACGAGATGCATCGTGGAAGCGGGAGCGGTTGGATCGGCTAAGCATTCCGGGAGAGAAGTTTCGAAGGGTTGAAGAAGCGGCATCGCCCGAAGGTGCTGCGGATCGAAGCGACGTCCTCGAGTAATGAAACCCCTGATAGAAGTAGCCCTTAAGACCCAGTTGTAAAGACTCCCCATTTTGCTGAAAAACCATCCAGAATTATGACTGAAGTCGCACTTTTATTAAAGCGGGCATTCGCTTGACTCGAACTCGAGAGGTAACGAAATTTTAAAAATTTTGGCAGACAGTGAAACAATTTGTTGCTTTTGTCGATGAATTGAGTGATAATTGATACATAACGTATCTAACATTGCGGCATAAATCAACGCATCAGTGCAACGCATTAGGCGAAAACGGAACATCTCATGGCACATGCCTCATATATAAATGGATCGAATCGACAGCATGTCTAACGAAGACGAGACATAGGTGAAAACCAAGACAAAGAGCAGTGGTGGAGGAGAGGAAGCTTATGTTGAAGAAGACGACGGTTGACGTGGTTGACGTGCTGGATAGTCTGGGGATAGCCATTGAGAAATGGTATGAATATAATAAAGGGGACCTCGGGTTTGCAAAGCCGATACCGCTGATTCGTCCGGCCGACGCGGAAAGACCGCCAGTTCCCTGCAAGGACGCCGTCTAGGTTGTCGTCGTAGCGGAAACGAGCATAAACCCGACGGAAACGCTACTGCCGGCTCGGAAAGGGTGATTATGCTGTTCCACTATTTATCTATTGCCTTACTGCTTCTTTTTGCGACGTACCTCCTCTTCGTATTTCCTACGCAATGGGTCAAAATCGAACGAGTGCGACACCCTCTTGGCCTTAATAAGCGTATTTTTCAAATCAGCGATCTTCACGTCGAAAGGTTGAGAGTCTCCCCGCAAAGACTCCGCCGAATCATTGAGCAAGAACGCCCCGATTACATATTCCTCACGGGTGATTACACCCAGCGCGTATGGCATGTGCCGAAGGTGGACGCCTACCTGCAAGAAATTGCGAGCGTAGGCGTCCCTGTGTTTGCCGTGCTGGGCAACCATGATTATCGCCTCCAATACTTTGTTTCGATTCTGCTCCAAGCTTTCCGGCGGCGGGGCATTCCGGTGCTGCATAACGAATCGGTGCGGCTTGACGGGTTTACGCTCGTCGGCATCGACGATTTCGTATCGGGAAAGACCCGTGTCGAGAAGGCGTTCGAAGGCGTCGGGACGGAGGAGACCTGCGTCGTCATCGCGCATGACCCGAACGTGACGCTGCGCATCCGCCGGCCGTTCGACTACTTGATGTGCGGCCATCTGCACGGCAAGCAGTTCCGCCTACCGTTCCTTTATTATTTGAAACGCAAGGGCCCCCTCGCGAAGAAAGGGATTTACAAAGGACTCCACAAAAACCAGTGGGGGACGTTTTACATTTCCAAAGGGGTCGGCCAAGCGCAGCTTAACGCGAGATTTCTGGTTCGCAGCGAGCTAACCGTGCATGAATTGTAAAGGTTGTCCGCCCGCTCCCATGGTATAGTTAGGTAAAAGAGGACCACACTAAGGAGGGAGCGGCTGTTGAAAGGGCTTCGAGCGCTGCGCATGAAAGAGCCGGCCAATACGATTACGCACTTGATCCCGCTGCTGGCCGGCTTCGTCGGACTCGGCTTTTTGATCGCTCAACATATGCATGAGCCCGCGAAGCTGACGACGGGAGTTATTTTCGGCGTGAGCGTTATTTTGCTGTACGGCGCGTCCACGGCATACCATTGGATTCGCGCGACGCCGGGGAAGGTGAAGGTGCTGCGCAAGCTGGATCACATCGCGATTTATTTGCTGATCGCGGGGACGTACACGCCGGTGCTGTATTTCGGCCTAGACGGCTGGTGGCGCTGGGGGATGCTGGCGGCGGTGTACGCGCTGTCGCTCGTCGGCATCGCGATGAAAATTTGGTTTTTGCATTTGCCGCGCTCCGTGTCGACCGTGTTTTACATCGCGCTCGGCTGGATCGCCGTCATTCCGCTCGCCAAGCTGTGGAGCGCCCTGCCGGCGGAGGCGATGGCGCTCATGCTGCTCGGCGGCGCCGCCTATACGATCGGTGGCGTCGTCTACGCAACGAAAGTGTTCGATTTTTTCCCGAACCGATTCGGGTTTCACGAGGTGTTCCATATTTTCGTGTCGATCGGCACCGTGCTGCATTTCGTCATGATCGCGGGATACATATTGCCGATGTGACCTAACTTCTCGCGTTACACGGAGGTGCGGATTGATGGCATGGCTCGTCGCCGCGGCGCTGCTTGCGGCCGCGGCGTTCGCAATCGCTTATTATTTCTCGGAGCGCGTGCTGAACATTCGGACGTATCCGAGCGACGCGATTCTCGCTCGGGAGACGGAGCTTGGACGGATCGAGAAGGAGCGCGTCGACGCGCTGCCGGTCGAAGAAGTCGAGATTCGTTCGCCGTACGGGTATTCTTTGTACGGTTGGTTTTTGCCCGCAGAGGGCGGAACGTCGCGGAGCACGGTCGTGTTCTCGCACGGCGTCACGTCCTCGCTCGTCGGTATGCTGAAATACGCCGACATGTTCCGGCGGCGCGGGTTCAACGCGCTGCTGTACGATCACCGCCGGCACGGTCGGAGCGGCGGCAAGCATACGACGTACGGCTATTACGAGAAGCGCGATTTGGGGGCGGCCGTCGATTGGGTGTACGATCGGTTCGGCGCTGACGCCGTCGTCGGGCTGTTCGGCGAGTCGATGGGGGCGGCCACGGTGCTGCAGTTCGCCGCGATCGACGATCGGCTCGATTTCGTCGTCGCGGACTGCCCGTACTCGGACCTCGGGGAGCAGCTCGCGCATCGGTTGAAGGCGGATTACCGGCTGCCGCCGTTCCCGCTGCTCCCGCTCACGAGCCTCTGGTGCAAACTGCGGGCGGGCTTCTTCATCCGCGACGTCTCGCCGATCCGCGATCTCGCGGGCATCCGCGCGCCGGTGCTGCTCATCCACGGGGACGCCGACGATTTCGTGCCGATGCGAATGAGCGCGGCGATGTACGAGCGGTGCCCCGGCAGCAAATCGCTGTATCTCGCCCCCGGCGCCGCTCACGCGGAATCGTGGCAGCGGCACCGCGAGGAATATGAACGGATGGTGGAACAGTTTCTTCGCGCGCACCGCCTGCTGCCGGAAGCGGCCGTCGTCGGCTGATCGCCGGGCGGGCGGCGGTGCCGCGACGGATATAGGCGCCTGTCGGCTTCAGAGGAAGCCGGCGGGCGCTTTTTTGTCGTTGGGGGCTGGAGCGTTCTGTTCGCCGCTTGCCTGACGCTCGTCTGGTGCTCGCCCGCCATCCGCTACTTGTCGCTCGCCCGCCCGCTTGATGCTGCCCGCCACCTGCCGCTCGCCGCCACCTAACCCGTGCGGCACCCACCACCGCCGCGACGCTGCCCGCCTGACGCGAACACCTGTTTTGTGGTACAATCGTTGGTAAATTCGTGCAAAGGCGGGAGAAGGCATGGCAGATACGGTGCAATGGATCGTGGCGGCAGTCTCCGTACTCAACGCGGGACTGCTGCTGCTCCTGCTGCAGCGGGCGAACGGGCGCGGCCGGAACGCGGAGGCGGAGCGGCGATTGGACGCGCTGGCGCGCGCGGTGGAACAGACGGAGCGCGGGCTGCGCGACGAAATCGCTCGCAGCCGCGGGGATATGCTGGCCGCGGGCGGGCAGCAGCGCCAGGAGCTGGCGGACGCCTTCGAGCGTCAGCAGCATGCGCTGATGGCGCGGCTGACCGAGCTGACGCGGCTGAACGAGAGCAAGCTGGAAGCGATGCGCGAGACGGTGGAGCGGAAGCTGACGGCGCTGCAGGCGGACAATCACACGCAGCTAGAGCAGATGCGCGCCACGGTCGACGAGAAGCTGCACGCGACGCTGGAGCGCCGGCTCGGCGAATCGTTCCAGCTCGTCGGCGAGCGGCTCGAGCTCGTGCACAAAGGGCTCGGCGAGATGCAGTCGCTGGCGTCGGGCGTCGGCGACTTGAAACGGGTGCTGACGAACGTGAAGACGCGCGGGACGATGGGCGAAATTCAGCTCGACGCGCTGCTGGAGCAGACGCTCGCGCCCGATCAATACGAGCGGAACGCGGCGATCAAGAAAGGGACCGCGGAGCGCGTCGATTTCGTCGTCAAGCTGCCGGACAAGTCCGACGGGCGCCGCGCGGTGCTGCTGCCGATCGACGCGAAATTTCCGCTGGAGGATTATCAGCGGCTCCTCGACGCGCAGGAGAGCGGCGACGCGGCCGCCGCGGCGGATGCGTGGAAGCTGCTGGAGGCGAGGGTGAAGGCCGAGGCGAAATCGATCCGAGACAAATATATCGACCCTCCGGCGACGACGGAATTCGCGGTGCTGTTCCTGCCGCTCGAAGGCTTGTACGCTGAGGTGCTGCGCCGTCCCGGGCTGTGGGACACGCTGCAGCGGGAATACCGCGTCGTCGTGACGGGGCCGACGACGCTGTCGGCGCTGCTTAACAGCCTGCAGATGGGCTTTCGCACGCTGGCGATCCAAAAACGGACGAGCGAAGTATGGCAGGTGCTCGGCCAGGTCAAGGGCGAATTCGGCAAATTCGGCGATTTGCTGGAGAAGACCCAGAAGAAGCTCCAGGAAGCGTCGAACACGCTGGACGGGGCGGCGGTGCGCACGCGGGCGATCGAACGGCGGCTGCGCGGCGTCGAGGAGCTGTCCGCGCCCGAGCCGGAAGAGGCGCTGCCGCCGGGCTACGGATTCGCGGCTTCGGGAGATTCGTAAGGTTCGCGCGGAGCTCCGTCCCGCCGCATATTCCCGCGCGTTCCGGCGAACGATATAGCGGAATGACGGGAGGAAAGGAGCTTCGAAGCATGCCGAAAACCGAGGAATACGACGAAACGCTGACGGAGCTGCAACGGGAAGTCCAAGAAGCGCTGAGGGGATTGCCCGGCATCGGCTCCCCCGGCGAGGACGCCGAAGCGAGCGATCATCTGGACACGTTGGTATAGAGGGTTAACAAAGTCGAACCGGGCCCCGAGGGCTCGGTTCGACTTTTTGCTAATGCGCCGCGAGCCGTATGGATCGTCGGCGTGCAGCCCCGTTATGGGAAGCATGTATGCAAAAGAAGGGAGGCCCCTGCCCATAATTAGCATACGTCCTTCCCATAATGCGCCGCGCGCCGTCTGGAGCGTCATGTGTGCAGCCGCGTTATGGGAAGCATGTATGCAAAAGAAGGGAGCCCCCTGCCCATAATTAGCATACGTCCTTCCCATAATGCGTCTCGCGCCGCCTGGATCGTCGGTGTGCAGCTCCGTTATGGGAAGCATGTATGCAAAAGAAGGGAGCCCCCTGCCCATCTTTAGCATACGACCTTCCCATAATCGCCTCGCGCTGCCTGGCTCATTGGCGTGCAGCTTCGTTAAGGGAAGTGTGTGTATGCATAAGAAGCAACCTGCCGAGTCCTCGGGGCACATTTTGAACAATGGTCATGTAAATATATATAACATAAAGTTATCGAGGTTAAAAATAATTTGCATAAAAGGTATTGACGGATGCAAATCCATCAGTAAAATAAGCTTATAACCACACCTCACGACAAAAACCACACACCAACACGGTATAAAACTTCACGCATACAGCAGGATCCAGACACTATTTTCTAAAAAGGTTAGAACACGAAATATCGAACGAGTTTGATGACAATGACGTCGATCGAACCGTTAGGGCAAAGGAGCCCTGTAGAAGCAGATCGCGAAGGCGCCTATAGGTTATTAGGTGCGTCGATCCGTGCTTTTGCAGGGCTTTTCGTTTTGCCGCAGACACGAAGACGTGTCCCCTCGGGCAATGCCGCCTACCTGATGCCGCGTTACGATTTTGTCGTGAACAAAACTGTTTACGATTAGAAATGGTTTGCGTACGTGTCGGGTAGGCGTTTTCATTTAGACCTTATAGGGCGTGGAGGGAGAATATGAGAGAGACGGTACGGTCGGCAGAGGCAAGGCGAGATGAGAGAAAACGGGCGGGGGGTGCTTCGCGATGAACGACAGACGCCTTGAGGCGATCATCCAAGAAGCGCTGAAGAAGGATGCGTTGACCCGCCGGGAGTTTTTGAAAAAGGCAGGAGCGGTCGGGGCAGCGGCGTTCCTGCTGCCGAGCGCGCTGCTCGCCGCTTGCGGCGGCGGCACGACTCCGGCGCCGTCGTCGTCGAGCGGGTCCGGGGCAAAGACGTCGGGCAACAAAATCACGATCGGCTTCATTCCGCTGACGGACTGCGCGTCCGTCGTCATGGCCAAAGAGCTAGGGCTGTACGAGAAGTACGGCGTCGACGTCGACGTCACGAAGGAAGCGTCGTGGGCGGCGGTGCGGGATAAGCTGATCTCCGGCGACTTGAACGCGGCGCATTGCCTGTTCGGCATGCCGTTCTCGGTGTACACCGGCATCGGCGGGCAGGCCGGCACCGAAATGCCGATCGCGATGATCATCAATGCGAACGGCCAGGCGATTACGCTGTCGAAACAGTTCGCTTCCGTCGGCTTCCGCAATTTGCCGGCGGCGAAGGACGCAATTGAGAAGGCGATGGCGGAGCGGGAAGTGACGTTCGCGATGACGTTCCCGGGCGGCACGCACGATTTGTGGCTGCGGTACTGGCTTGGCGCGGTCGGCGTCGATCAGTCGAAGCTGAAAATCATCACCGTCCCGCCGCCGCAAATGGTCGCGAACATGAAAGTAGGCAACATGGACGGCTTCTGCGTCGGCGAGCCTTGGAACCAAGTCGCCGTGCGCGACGATCTCGGGTTCACGCACATCTCGACGCAGGACATTTGGAAAGACCATACGGAGAAGGCGCTCGTCCTGAACAAAGCGTGGAGCGCCAACAAGGACGAAGTGAAAGCGGTCATGAAGGCCGTCTTGGAAGCTTCGATGTGGTTGGATAACCTGGACAACCGCAAGGAAGCCGCGAAGGTCATCGGGCATCAAGCGTACGTCAACGCGCCGGCGGCGGAAATCGAAAAACGGCTGCTCGGCGATTACGATCTCGGCGGCGGCCACGGCACGCACAAGTATACGGACGATTACATGTTGTTCCACAAAGGCGGGACGATCAACTTCCCGCGCAAGTCGCATGCGATGTTCTTCATGAGCCAATACGTCCGCTTCGGCTATTTGAACAGCCACCCGGACTACCAGCAAGTCGCCGATAAGCTGATCATGCAGGATTTGTACAAAGAGGTCGCCGGCGAGATGGGCATTGCCGTTCCGGACGACGACATGAAGCCGTTCGATATCAAGCTCGACAACAAAACGTTCGACCCGAACGATCCGGCGGGATCGCTCGCGCAATACGGATAAATTACTCACGGAGGTGCATCGCAGTGACGCAATTCACGGGACAAAGCGCGGCGGGCAGAGCGTTCCGGTCCGCGCGGCAGTTGACGCTGCCGTCGTACTGGCTGGGCGCCCTGCGCAAAGCCGCATATATGCTGGGAAGCATGCTGCTGCTCATTCTGATGTGGGAGGCGGCGCACCGCCTCTCCGGTCAATCGCTGCCGGGCCCGATCAGCACGCTGGGCGTGCTTTGGAGCCTTGTGTCCGATCCGTTCTACGATTACGGCCCCAACGACAAGGGCGTCGCCCTGCAGTTCATCGCTTCGCTGCAGCGCGTATTCGCGGGCTTCTTGCTCGGCGCGCTCGTCGCGATTCCGCTCGGCATCGCCATGGGCGCGGTGCCGTTCTGCCGGGCGCTGTTCGATCCGATCGTGCAGGTGCTCCGGCCGGTGTCGCCGCTCGCTTGGTTCCCGATCGGCCTCGCGGCGTTTCAATCGGTCGGGCCGGCGACGATTTTCATTATTTTCATCACGTCGCTGTGGCCGACGGTCGTCAATACGGCGTTCGGCGTGGCGTCCATCCCGAAGGATCACCGCAACGTCGCTGCCGTGTTTAAGTTTTCAAAGTGGAAGTATTTGACGAAGGTGCTGTTCCCGTACACGCTGCCGCACATTCTGACGGGGCTGCGCCTCAGCCTCGGCATCGCGTGGATGGTCATCGTCGCCGCGGAAATGCTGTCGGGCGGCACGGGCATCGGCTTCTTCGTCTGGGACAGCTGGAACGCGTTGAACGTCGAGCGAGTCATCGCGGCGATCGCGCTGATCGGCGTCGTCGGTTTGCTGCTCGACAGAGGCTTCTATTATCTCGAACAGCGGTTCAAATACGGGGGGTGACGGGATGGCTTACCTCAGCATCGAGAACGTCAATAAGATTTACAACACGAAGCAAGGCCGCTTCAACGTGCTGCAGAACGTCAGCATGGGAATCGAACGCGGCGAGTTCGTTTCCTTGATCGGGCATTCCGGCTGCGGCAAATCGACGATTCTGAACATCGTCGCGGGGCTGGAGAAAGCGACCGACGGCCGCGTCGTCCTGGACGGGAAGCCGATTGCGGGTCCGGGTCCGGATCGCGGCGTCGTGTTCCAAAACTACTCGCTGCTGCCGTGGTTGTCCGTCTATGGCAACGTGTACGAGGTGGTCGACGCCGTTTTCTCGAACAAATCGAAGGCGGAGAAGCAGGAGATCGTCGAGCGATTCCTGACGATCGTCGGGCTGTGGAAGCATCGCGACAAGCGGCCGGACGAAATTTCCGGCGGGATGAAGCAGCGCGCGGCGATCGCCCGCGCCTTCGCCGTCGGGCCGCAGGTGCTGCTGCTCGACGAGCCGTTCGGCGCGCTCGACGCGCTCACGCGGTCGACGCTGCAGGACGAATTGGTCGGCTTGATGAAATCGGCGAGCTCGAGCGGCGGCGGCAGCGCCGGAGGCGCCAACGGGGGCACCGACACCGTCATTATGGTCACGCACGATATCGACGAGGCGATTTTCTTGTCGGACCGGATCGTCGTCATGACGAACGGGCCGGCCGCGACGATTCGGAAAATCATTACTGTGCCGCTGGCGCGCCCGCGCGAGCGCAAGGAAGTAATCAACCATCCGGTGTACAACGAATTGAAGCGGGAGCTGCTTGAATATTTGCACGGCAGTCCGGCCGCGGCGCACTGATGTCGGACCTCAGCCGCGAAAGTCGCGAAAGCCGCGAAACAACCGAGGAGGTGGCAGGATGATCGGAAGCATCGGAGTGCCGGGGTTGATCCTGATCCTTATTATCGCGCTGGTCGTCTTCGGACCGCGCAAGCTTCCCGAGATCGGGAGCGCGTTCGGGCGAACGTTATCGGAGTTCAAGCGGGGCGCCCGCGATTTCACGAACGGTCTAGACGACAAAGAGGCGGAGCGGCCGGCGTTGGAGCAGAAGCCGCTTTCGTAAGGCGACATAGATAGGTACGACGCAAGGCCGTCCGGCAGCATCGCCGGGCGGCCTTGCTTTGCGCCGCGAACGCCCCCGCCGCGCCGGAACCGCGCCTAGTGACGCAGGGGCGGCGCATCGCTGGCCGGCTCGTTCCGCCGCGACGCATGGAGCGCCCCGTCCGAGCCGAGGGCGGCGTAGAACACATCGCCGACCGAATCGATGCCCTGCTCCTTCAGCCGCTCCTCCAGCCACTCCCGGCTCAACCCCTGCCGCGCGAGCGTATCCTCGTTGACGACCCCTTCCACGACGACCGTGTATGAGTACGGCTGTCCCTGCTCCAGCACCGTCAGCTTGCCGTTGCCTTCCACGATCGCCATCTCGACGCGGCTGACGTCGAACACTTGCTTGTCCCGCAGCATTTGGAGAACGATATCGACGGTATAGCGGATGGAGGCGATATTGCGGTCCAGCAGCTTGCCCCGGTACACGACGACCGTCGGCTCGAACGACGTCACCTGCCGGAACCGGCGAAACCGGACGGCCGCTTTCGAGAACAACCGCTCCATCACCACGACCATGACGATGGCCGCGGCGGTGTGCGCATGGCCGATCTGAGGGTCGGCGATGTCGGAGGCGACGACCGAGCCGAGCGTCAAGACGACGAGCAGGTCGAAGACCGGCAGCTCCCCGACCGACCGTTTGCCCATGAATAACGCAGCCAACAGCATGAGGGGGAAGATGGTGGCGGTCCGGGATACGACCAGCCATAAATCCGCGAACGGCGACATCGCGTGCGACCTCCCACCGGCGAAAGGATATGAGCTTTGAGTCATGGAGGTATTATGAAGCGGCGGCGGCGGAAATATGAGCGGCGAGGAACGACATTTTGCCGCTTGACGGGAAGGCTTGACCCGAGATATAGTTCTACTATCAAACCATTTGATAATAAAACTATTTCAAAATCGAACTACAAGACGACAACGCATCGGGGAGGGAAACATCGTGGACAAATCGCAGTTGGCATCGCTTATCGAGCGGTACGAAGAAGCGCAGTTCATCGTCACGCGGCGGGTGAACGCCGCCATTCGGGAGCGCATGCCCGAGGATTTGACGCTGGACCAATACGCGGTCATCCGCTACATGCGCAAGCGCGACCGCAGCACGTCGACCGAGATCGCGGATGTGTTCTGCGTCGGCAAAAGCTCCGTGACGGCGATCATCAACCGGCTGCATGACAAAGGGCTGATCGAACGATTCCCGGACGAGAAAGACCGCCGCGTGACGTCGCTGCGGCTGACGGACGAAGGCCGGCGGCTCGGGGACGCGATGGAGGATCGCATTCAGGAGCTCCTCAGCGGGTATTTGCAGCATTTCGACGTCAAAGAAGCTTTCGCATTCATCGAATTGTTCGAGAAGCTGGCCCATCTGCTCATGGAGCGAATGGGACCGGAGCGCGAAGAGGGAGGGAACGAATGATGCGCGCGATATTGAAATGGCGCTGGCTCGTCTTCGCGGCGTGGATCGCGGCGACGGCCGCGCTCGTCGTTGCCGCTCCGAACATGGAGGAGCTCGTCCGCACGAAAGGGCAAATCGAGGTGCCGGACGGCTATTCGTCTTCGGTCGCGGCGGAGCTGATCGACGAGCTGAACGCCGGGAAAGCGGAAGGCGGCGAAGGCGCTTCTGCGGTGCTCGTCCTGCACGACGGGGAGGGGCTCGGCGAGGAGGGGCTCGCAGCCGCGCGCGAGGCGATCGAGCGGCTCAAGGCCGGCGAGGCCGAGTACGGCATCACCGGCGTGACGACCCACTTCGATACGCCGGAGCTGGAAAGCCAGCTCGTGTCCGAAGACGGGACGACGGCGCTCGCGCTCGTGACGATCGATATGGGCGGACGGACGCCGGCCGAGGCGAAAGACGCGCTGTACGAAGCGATCGGAGACACCTCGCTCGAGCATTATTACACGGGCGGCTGGCTCATTTCGGAGGACGTCATTCAGAGTTCTCAGGCGGGGCTGAAAAAGACGGAATGGATTACGCTCGTGTTCATTCTGGCCATTTTGTTCGTCGTATTCCGCTCGGCGGTCGCGCCGTTCATTCCGCTCGTCGCGGTCGGCTTCAGCTACGTCGCGGCGCAGTCGATCGTCGCGTTCCTCGTGGACGGCTTCGATTTTCCGCTGTCGAATTTTACGCAGATTTTTCTCGTCGCCGTCCTGTTCGGCATCGGCACGGACTACTGCATTTTGCTGATCAGCCGGTTTAAGGAAGAGCTGGCGCATGCGGACAACGTGCAGGATGCGGTGCTGGCGACGTATCGGGCATCGGGCAAAACGGTGTTGTTTTCCGGCCTCGCGGTGCTCGTCGGCTTTACGTCGATCGGCTTCTCCAAGTTCGTGCTGTACCAATCGGCCGCCGCGGTCGCCGTCGGGGTCGCGGTGATGCTGCTCGCGCTCGTTACGCTCGTGCCGTTCTTTATGGCGACGCTCGGCCCGAAGCTGTTCTGGCCGGCGCGCGGCTCGCTCGAGCATAAGCCGAGCCGGCTGTGGGGCGCGGTCGGCTCCTTCGCCTTGAAGCGGCCGGTCTGGGCGCTGCTCGTGCTGGCGGCGGTGACGGTGCCGGCGCTGTCCGTATATCAAGGTTCGACGTCGTTCAACTCGCTCGATGAGATCGGCGACAAATACGAGTCGGTCAAGGCGTTCAACCTGATCGCGGAGGGCTTCGGCCCCGGGGACTCGCTGCCGACGACCGTCGTCTTGAAGGCGGACCGGCCGTTCGATACGCCGGAGGGGCTCGCGGCCGTCGAGCAGGTGTCGCGGGAGCTGGCGCAGGTGGACGGCGTGAAGCTCGTCCGCAGCGCGACGCGCCCGACGGGCGACGCGATCGAGGATTTACGAATCGCGAAGCAGGCGGAGACGCTGGGGAGCGGCATCGGAGAGGCCGGCGACGGCCTCGGACAAATCGGCTCGGGGCTGCAGGAGGCCGGCGAAGCGCTGAAGGCGAACGCGCCGAAGCTGCAGGACGCTGCCGCGGGAGCGGGGCAGCTCGTCGACGGGACGATCGAGTTGAAGACCGGCGTCATCCAGCTAGGCGACGGGCTGCAGCGCATCGAGCAGGGGCTGCGCGAGGGCTCGGTCGGCGCGGCGGAGCTGGCGCAGGGGCTGCGCGAGGCGCATGCGAGCGCCGAGCAGCTAAGCGCGGCGGCCGCGCAGCTGTCGCAGAGCTACCGGACGATCGGCGTCGGGCTCGATGCATTGGCAGGCGCGTATGAGCAGACGACGGCGAAGCAGGCGGAGCTGACGGCCGGCCTCGCGTCGGTCGGGCAAGGGCTCGACGCGCTCGCGGCGAACTATCCGGAGCTGCAGGACGATGCGGGCTTCCAGCAGGTGCGGGGCGCCGTCGCGCAGCTCGCGGACGGCTCGGCGCAGCTGAACGAAGGGCTCGCGCAGCTGAACGAGCAGCTCGAAGCCGTCGCCGGCGGCGTGAAGCAGGCGAACGCCGGCTTGGAGCAGGCGGCCGCGGGTCAGCAGGCGCTGACGCAGGGGCTCGCGCAGCTGGCGGAGGGCATCGAGCAGCTGCAAGCGGGCATCGAGCAGGCCGCGGCGGGCCAAGGCCAAATCGTCGCCAAGCTGCCGGAATTGAACGGCGGCTTCGACCGGCTGACCGAAGGACAGCGCGAGCTGCAGAGCGGATTCGCGCAGCTGTCCGCGCAGCTCGGGGAGCTGACGAACGGCTTGGATCAGAGCGTGGACGGCTTGACGCAGGTGACGGAAGGGCTCGCGTCCGCGCAGGAGTATCTCGCAGGGCTGTCGTCGGCGCCGAACGAGCAGCTGACCGGCTGGTATTTGCCGCCGGAGGCGGCGGATCGCGGCGACTTCCGCACGGCGCTCGATGCGTACATGTCGGCGGACCGGACGCTCGTCAAGTTCGACGTCGTGTTCGAGGGCAATCCGTACGCCGAGGAGACGTTGTCCAAGACGGCGCTGCTGGAGGACGCCGTCGACCGCGGGCTGCAGGGCACGGGGTTCGAAGATGCCCGATCCGCGCTGGGCGGCGTGACGAGCATGAACAGCGATTTGCGCGAGATTTCCGCCGGCGACTACAAGCGGACCGTCGCGCTCATGCTGATCGGCATCACGCTCATCTTGATCGTGCTGTTCCGCTCGCTCGTCATGCCGATGTATCTCGTCTTGTCGCTGCTGCTGACGTATTACACGTCCATGGCGTTCGCCGAGCTGCTGTTCGTGCGCATTATCGGCCTCGACGGCATCAGCTGGGCGGTGCCGTTCTTCGCCTTCGTCATGCTGATGGCGCTCGGCATCGACTACAGCATTTTCCTGATGGATCGCTTCCAAGAGTACCGGCACCTAGACCCGAAGGAAGGCATCCTGCTCGCGATGAAGCGGATGGGCGCCGTCATCATGTCGGCGGCCGTCATTCTCGGCGGCACGTTCGCCGCGATGCTGCCGTCCGGCGTCATGTCGCTCATGCAGATCGCCGTCATCGTGCTGTGCGGCCTGTTCCTGTACGCGATGGTCATGCTGCCGCTGTTCATTCCGGTCATGATACGCGTGTTCGGGCAGGCGAATTGGTGGCCGTTCATGGAGCCGCCGGGCGCCGAGGCGATCCGCGCGGCGGACGCGCACGGGAAAACCTTGCACCATTAACGACGACGTATAGAAGTACAAAAAAAGCTCTCGCCCCTACAGCCGTCAAGGCCGCTGCGGGCGAGAGCTTTTCGCTCAGGATCCGGTCGAGCGCGCCGTTATTGCAAAAACGAAGACGACGAGGTTCCCGGTTTGAAAGTGGTTTGAAGCTGGGCGATAACGTTGTCGATGTTTTGCTGCATTTGCTGCACCTGGCGCTGCTGCGCCTGGATTTGCGCTTCCAGCTGCTTTTGGGCGCCGACGAGGTCGCGGCTGATGCTGCGCAGCGCGTTGATCGTATCCATGACCTTCTGCGAGAACGAATCCGCGCCCGCGCTCAGGATCGCCTGCTGCGCTTGCTGCGCTTGCTGCTCCTGCCGCATGAAGCGCTGCTGTTGATATTGCTGATACGAAGAAGGGGTCACTTGGCCCATACCGTCTTGCATACGACGAGGCCTCCTTTCGACAAGTAGAATGCTTGGCAGAATCTGCTTCGCTTCTAGTTTGCGGCAGGAGGCCTTCGTTTATGCGGAAATTATTCCTCTTCTTTCCGCGGCGGAACGTCCACCGCCCCGGTCGGCGGCAGCGGAGGCGTGTCGTACACGTTCGGCGGCGCCGGCGGCAGCGTCGAACGATCGCCGAACGCCGGCGGCTCCGCGACGTAGCGGAACGTGCCGCGGCCGTCGAGGCTCGGCCCTTGCGCCCAGCGGCCGGTGGAGCTTTCCTCGCCCGCGGAGAAGTTGAAGAGCGTGTAGGACACTTGCTGCTTCTCGAGCTCCCGCGGGAACGTCGTCGGCGCCACGATGTCGCCGAGCTGCGCTTCGAGCTCGGCGATCGCCGCCGCCCACATGTTTTGGTGGTAAGCGTCCCGCGCGATCAGCCACGACAGCATATCCTTCACGCCGCGGTCGTCCGTCATTTCGTAGAGGCGGCACACTTGGAGCCGTCCTTGCGATTCGGCGGCCAGATTATGGCGGAAGTCCGCCAGCAAATTGCCGCTGGCGATAATATACTTCGCGTTCCACGGGTAGCCTTCGCTGTCGGACGGCTTCGAGCCGAGGCCCGACACGATCACGTGCTGCGGATTCATGCCGCCCATGACGGCGCCGAGCACCGGGTTCGCTTTCGCCGCTTGCTCTTGGACGTCCGCCGGCGTGCCGTCGAGCAGCCGGGCGATCATCGTGGCGAGCATTTCGACGTGGGCGATCTCCTCCGTGCCGACATCGAGCAGCAAATCCTTGTACTTGCCCTCGACCCGGCAGTTCCAGCCTTGGAATAAATATTGCATCATGACGGTGATTTCGCCGAATTGACCGCCGAGCACCTCTTGCAGTTTTTTGGCGTATACGGGATCCGGCCGCTCGGGCTTGGCGTGATACTGCATTTCTTTAATATGGTAAAACATCCTCGCGCACCACTCCGTTCTCTATTTTTCCCTCATTTCAGTTTAATGTACTCAGGCTGGTCGTCCGTTATGCGGCGGGACATAGCGCGGTTCGGCGATGGAAAAGCTACGGAAAACGGAAAGAGGAGGGAACCGAAGGCATGGACACGGAGTGGAGGCCGGCCGTCTGGCCGGAAATCGCGCCGCCGGCGGACGCCGCCGCGTGCGAGCGATGCGAGCTGTCGCGGCAGCGCGCCCGCGTCATCTGGGCGGAAGGCGGCGAGGAGGCGCCGATCGCCGCCGTGCTGGACAATCCCGGCGCGAGGGAGGACCGCGAAGGCACGCCGTTCGTGTGCGCGACGAGGTCGGCGCTGCAGCGGGCCGTCGCGGAGGCCGGCTTGACCGCGGAGGAGCTGTTCGTGACGTATTTGCTGAAATGCCGGCCGATCCGCGCCTACGACAAAGAAGCGGCGCGGAAGGCGTGCTTCGCCTATCTTGAAGGGCAGCTCGAAGGGCGGCGCGCGATCATGCTGCTCGGCCTCGTCGCGGCCCGGTTCGCGCTCGATAGGCCCGATGCGGAGATGGCGGAGCTGCGCGGCCGATGGCACGAGTTCCGGGGCATTCCGGCTCGGGTGACGTACCATCCGCTCGCGGTCCATCGGCGGCCGAATCTCGCGAAGGGATTTTTCGCGGATTGGCGCGAGCTAGCCGTAATGGCGCTTCCAGCCGTAGGCGGCGGTCGCCGCGAGCAGCGCGACCGCGGCGGGGAATAGCGCCTCGGGGGCGCGGGCCGCGCCGAGCAGCGGTTCGACGCGGAGCTGGAGCACCGCGGAGAACGACATGACCGCGGCGATGGCGATCTGCGTCCAAGGCGCGGACGTGATCCAACCGTACAGGCGCGGGCCGAGCAGGACGAGCGCGGTCGTCGCGGCGAGATTCCCGGCGAACGTGACGAACAGGCTCGGGGAGGCGGCGGAGACGAGCACCGACGTATCGACCGACGTGAGCGCGTCGAGCCACAGCGTCGTGCCGACGATCGCGCCGATCGTTCGCTTGGGCAGCACGCTCTCGGCGCGGAACGACATCTGCGACTCGCCGGCGAGCCGGAGCGCGAAGAAAACGATGCCGACGGCGGAGACGAGCCTGAGGCCGGGCAGGCGAAACATCGTGTCGGCGGCGAGGCAGTAGATCGGATGCGCCGACGCGAGCGTCGCGAAGACGAGAAGGCGCGCCGCACGGGGGTGCGGGTGCCGTTTGATTTGGATGGCGCTGAAGATGAGCAAGATGCTGTCGATGGACGTAATGAAAAACAAGAAAGCGACAATGAGCGTTTCCCGCATGGCGTCCTCCTCATGGTCCGGTGCCGGGTGTCTCTACTTTATGTATTCGGACAAGGAGGACGATATGATGGTTGTTTCCGCGCAAGCAAAAACCTCCCGCATGCCGCGGGAGGTTCGTCGCGTGAATATATCGCAATCGATTATTGGTAGTAGCCTTGGTTGAAATGAGAAGGCTGTTGGATCGCTTGGTTCGCGATCGAGCCCATCGTTTGGCGAACCGTCGATTCCAGCTGGCGGCACGCCTGCACCGCTTGCTGCAGCGCGTTGATCGCATGATAGTGCTCTTGCAGCATGTGCTGGATTTGCTGCGCGTTTTGCTGCTCGAGCTGCGCCATTTGCGTTTGCTCCTGCAGCATCTGTTGGATGCGCTGCGCGTTTTGCTGCTCCATTTGCGCCATGTGCGCCTGCTCATGCATCAGCTGCTGAATGCGCTGCGCGTTTTGCTGCTCGAGCTGCGCCATTTGCGTATACAGCTGGTTGTGCTGCTGCGTCTGCTGGATGACTTGCTGGCAGAGCGCCTCGATTTGCTGGAACTGCTGCGAGATTTGGTTCGTTTGCGCTTGGTGCATGGTTACCCTCCTAGAATTGTGCATGTCGGTGCTTCGCCGTCTGATGGCGGCCCGACTGGTAGTATGCTCCAGGCTGGAAAAACTATGCACGCGTTCCGGCACGAAATGTTCCCGTCAGCTGGTGAAACGGTCCGCGACCGCGCTCGCGCCGAACGATTCCGGCTTGATGCGGGCGACGTACCCGACGGAGGTGACCCATCCTTTGATTTCGGTGATGAGCGCCTTCGTCTCGCCCTGCTGCCCGATGTCGATATGAATTTCGAGCGGCCACGCCGACAGAAGGGAGTTCATGCCTTGGGCGTTGAGCAGCTCGACGAGCGACAGGCTCAGCTCGGTTTCTCGGTAGATGCGGTGACGCAAATCGTACATCGGTTTCATCCGCTGCTTGCGGAAAAAGAAACGGGCGCCTTTGCCGACCCGATGAATGACGACCGCGGTGACGAACGTAGTGGCTTGGTGCGTCGTCTGGGAGTCTGTGCCGATGACGATTTTGTGCGCCGCCTTCGGGTCCTCCTCCAAGTAAGCTGCGATGTGACGAATCATCTGGTCGACGGAAAGCAAGCCGGAGGTCGGGCTGCGGAATTGCATGCGGCATGTCTCCTTTCCGATACTTGATTCTGTTTTTTTACTCAGTATACCCGATTGTCAGAAAATTCGCTCCATTTTTGCGGCAAAAGCGTCTCCATACGTTTCAATGCGTCTCTTTGGAAGGCTTATGCGCGCAGGCGCCTGGCGATGAACGAAATTCGCGGCGGACGAAAAGCGGCAAACCCGCGTCGAAGCTTGTCAAACCGGGGCTGCTGCACTATACTCAAGTTGTCCGACAAAACGAATACCGGAAACCGGGAGCTGAATGAAGTTCGGCTGAGAGTGGAGCCTTGTGTTCCTGACCGTGCATCTGATCTGGGTAATGCCAGCGTAGAGAACCGCGACATGCGACGCGTCGACCGTCCTTGGCTTGCTTATCCACAGCAGGCGGAAGGACGGTTTTTTTGTATGGCTTCGGGACCGGATAGGGCGGAGTTAGGTTCGGATGAAAACACATAGAAAACGGGGGAGAAACGAAATGAACAAGCGTTGGACGAAATGGATCGGCATCGTGCCCGCGGCGGCGCTCGCCGTTGCGGCGCTCGCCGGCTGCGCGGCCGGAAACGAAACGAATCAAGCGGAGGGCGGGGAACAGCTCCGCAAAGTGACGGTCGTGCTCGATTGGACGCCGAATACGAACCATACGGGGCTGTACGTCGCCGATGCGAAGGGGTATTACGAAGAAGAAGGGCTCGACGTCGACATCGTGCAGCCGGGCGATGCCGGCGCGGACGCGGTCGTCGCTTCGGGCGAAGCGGAATTCGGCGTCAGCTATCAAGAAGGCGTGACGCTCGCGCGGACGCAGAACTTCCCGCTCGTATCGATCGCGGCCGTCATTCAGCACAATACGTCGGGCTTCGCGGCGCCGGCTTCGCTCGGCATCAAGTCACCGAAGGATTTCGAGGGGAAAACGTACGGCGGCTGGGGCTCGCCGGTCGAAGCGGCGATGATCGAGTCGCTGATGAACGAAGCCGGCGCCGATTTCTCCAAAGTCGAGATCGTCAGCATCGGCAACAACGATTTCTTCACCGCGCAGCACAACGGCATCGATTTCCAATGGATTTATTACGGCTGGACCGGGGTCGAATCGGAGCTTCGCGGCGAACCGATCGACGTCGTCTGGTTGACGGACTATTCCGATAAGCTGGATTACTACACGCCTGTGCTCGTAACGAACGAAACGCTGCTGAAAGACGACCCGGAGCTCGCGAAGAAGTTCCTGCGGGCGACGTCGAAAGGATATACGTTCGCCGCCGAGCAGCCGGAGGAAGCCGCGAACGTCTTGGTCGAAGCGGTGCCGGAGCTGAACAAGGACCTTGTCGTCGCGAGTCAGAAATGGCTGAGCCCGAAATATATCGACGACGCGTCCCGCTGGGGCGAGCAGAAGCAAGAGGTTTGGGAAAATTACGCGGCGTGGATGTCGGAGCACGGCTTGCTCGAAGGCGAGTTCGATGCGGCGAAGGCGTTCGCGAACGAGTATTTGCCGGAATAAAAAGGGGGCGAAGCGAATGGCCGACGCGCTCGTCAGCATTCAAATTTTGCCGCGGACGCCGAACGGGGAAAGCGTCATCCCGTACGTCGATCGCGCGATCGAGATCATTCAGGCGTCCGGCGTCCGTTACGTCGTCGGTCCGCTCGAGACGACGATGGAGGGCGATTTCTCGGAGCTGCTCGAGATCGTGAAAGCGATGAACGACGAAATGATCCGCCTCGGGGCGCCGAGCGTCCTGTCGCAGGTGAAAATCTCGTACAACCCGACGGACGGGGCGTCGATCGACCGTCTGATCGCGAAGTACCGAACATGAACGCGCTTCGCGCCGTTTGGCCGCCCGCCGCGGCGGTCGCCGCGTTCCTGCTCGCCTGGGAGGGCGCGGCTCGCGCGGAATGGTTCCCGCCTTTCTTGTTTCCGGGGCCCGGCGCGGTCGCTCGGGCGTTCGCCGAGGACGCCGCGCTCGTCGCTTCCCATGCCGCTTCGTCGTTCGGCATCGCCGTCGCGGGCCTCGCCTGCGGCTTCGCGTTCGGCTTAGGCGTCGCCTGCGCGCTGCACTTGGCGCGGCCGCTGCGCTCCGCGTTCGCGCCGCTGCTCATCCTGTCGCAGAACGTGCCGACGATCGTGCTCGCGCCGCTGCTCGTCGTCTGGTTCGGCTTCGGGTGGATGCCGAAGCTCGTGCTGCTGACGCTGGTCTGCTTCTTCCCGATTGCGGTGTCTACGTTGGACGGGCTTGCCCGGGCCGATCGGAACATGGTAGGGTATATGCGGATGGCCGGGGCGACGCGCTGGCAGACGTTCGCGAAGCTGGAGCTTCCGGGGGCGCTGCCTCCGTTGTTTTCGGGCCTTAAGGTGTCGGCCGCTTACAGCGTGCTCGGCGCGGTCATCGCCGAATGGGCGGGCGCGAGCCGCGGGCTCGGCGTCTATTTGAACTTGATGAAATCGGGATACCGAGTGGACCGCATGTTCGTGGCGATCGCCGTCATCGCGGCGTTGAGCTTGTTGTTGTACTCGCTTGTCGCCGGATGCGAGCGGCGCTGGATTCGTTGGCATCGCGACCGCGAGTAAGAGGAGGATATCATGAATTACCATACCGAGGCCGATTCGGCGCCCGTCAAGCTAGAGCTGCGCTCGATCGGGAAAACGTACGACATCGGCGGGCAAACGGCCGAGGTGCTTTCCGGGATCGACCTGACGGTGCGCGATAAACAGTTCGTCTCCGTCGTCGGTCCTTCGGGAAGCGGGAAAAGCACGCTGTTTTACATCATCGGCGGGTTGACGCCCCCGACGACGGGCACGGTCTGGCTCGACGGCCGGGACGTAACCGGCCGGCGGGGCCTTATCAGCTACATGCCGCAGCACGACAGCATGTTTCCGTGGCGGACGGTGCTCGATAACGTCATCCTGTCGCAGGAAATCGCCGGCGTGCCGAAAGCCGAAGCGCGAAGGACGGCCGCGGAATGGCTGCATCGCGTCGGCTTGGGCGGCTACGAAGGGGCGCTGCCTCATCAGCTGTCGGGCGGCATGCGGCAGCGGGCGTCGTTCCTGCGCGCGCTGTTAAGCCCGAGGGAGCTCATGTGCTTGGACGAGCCGTTCGGCGCGCTGGACGCGCTGACCCGGCTCGACATGCAGCAGTGGCTGCTTCGCATGTGGGAGGAGACGCGCCGCTCCGTGCTGTTCGTGACGCACAGCATCGAGGAGGCGCTGCTGCTGTCGGATCGCGTCTACGTGCTCGCCGGCCGGCCCGCCGTCGTGGCGGACGTCGTCGACGTGCCGTTCGGGCGGCCGCGGGACGAGACGGTGACGTCCGAGCGGGCGTTCCTCGACTTGAAGAAACGGATTTACGAAACGCTTCGGGGAGGGCGGCTGCACGTATGAGCGCGCCCTATTGCTGGGATACGCATATTCACCTGGAACAGTACGGGGAGCGGGCGGACGCGCTCGTGCGCGAAAGTGCCGCGGCCGGCGTCGAGGCGATAGTCGCCGTCTCGATGGACCTCGCCTCGTGCGAGCGCACCGCCGCCTTGGCCGCCGCGCACCCGGGCGTCGTCCGGCCGGCGTACGGCTTCCATCCGGAGCAGCCGCTGCCGGATGATGCCGCCCTGGACCGTCTGTTCGACTGGATGGAGCGGCTCGCGGCCCGCGGCGAACGGTTCGCCGTCGGCGAGGTCGGGCTGCCGTATTACACCCGCACGGAGGCGGAGCACTCAGGCTCGGCGTTCGACGAAGGGCCGTATGTCAGGTTGCTCGAACGGTTCGTCGCGTTCGCCGCGCGGCGGAACCTCGCGATCGCGCTGCACGCGGTGTACGAGGATGCGCATAAGGCGCTGGACGTGCTGGAGAAGCACGGCGCGCGGCGGGCGCATTTCCATTGGTTCAAGGGCGACGCGGAGGCGGTGCGCCGCATCGTGCGGCTCGGGGCGATGGTATCGTTCACGCCCGACTGCTTGTACGACGACGAGACGCGGTCGCTGCTTCGGGCGTTCCCGCTGTCCGCGATGCTGACGGAGACGGACGGGCCTTGGCCGTTCGAGGGGCCTTACGAGGGCCGCGCCACGCATCCGGCGATGACGCGCGACGTCGTCGCCGCCATCGCCGAGGCGCACGGGATCGCGCCCGAGGAGGCCGCCGCGGCGCTTCGCCGCAACGCCGAGCGTCTGTACGGCGATTCATGAAGCAGGGCTTCCCGCGCCGCTTGGCGGCGCAGGAAGCCCTTTGGTTTTTGCGCGAGCCGGCCGGGCTGGCGGCGGTTTCTCCGGCGCCCGCGGCCGGGAATAGTCGGATTATCTCCGACTAAATCGTCCCAACCAGCGCCCGCGGCGGGAATAGTCGGAGTATCTCCGACTAAATCGCCTCAACCGGCGCCCGCGTCCGGAATAGTCGGAGTTTTTCCGACTAAATCGCCTCAACCGGCGCCCGCGTCCGGAATAGTCGGAGTTTCTCCGACTAAATCGCCTCAACCGGCACCCGCGTCCGGAATAGTCGGAGTTTCTCCGACTAAATCGCCCCAACCGCCGCCCGCGTCCGGAATAGTCGGAGTATCTCCGACTAAATCGCTCCAACCGGCGCCCGCGGCCGGAATAGTCGGAGTCTCTCCGACTAAATCGCCTCAACCGGCGCCCGCGTCCGGAATAGTCGGAGTTTCTCCGACTAAATCGCCCGAACCGCCGCCCGCGTCCGGAATAGTCGGAGTTTCTCCGACTAAATCGCCCGAACCGCCGCCCGCGACCGCAATAGTCGGAGTTTCTCCGACGAAATCGCCCCAACCGGCGCCTGCGGCCGGAATAGTCGGAGTTTCTCCGACTAAATCGCCCGAACCACCGCCCGCGGCCGCCCGTCGAAGTTTCGCTTATTCGTATCGATTATGGGATCGCCCGTAAGAGAACAACGAATGAAACCGGCTGCGCACGCCGTCGATGAACCGGGTCAGCCGGGCCTGCGCCTGCAGCCAATCCTCGGACCATTCCCGAACGGCCTCCTCTCGCGAGGATTGCCACTGCTCCATGGCGCGCCGGCGATATTCGGAATCGAAATCCATAGGCAAGCCCTCCCGTTATAAGAAGTCAGAAAATTCTGTCTTAACTAAAATGATAGCGCTTTCTCCACTATATGTCAATGCGCCGCCGTTGGTGCTTGTCCGTTCCCGACAGAAGCGAGCGAGACGGGCGTCGCAAAGCAAATGTAACCATCTCTCGACCGCGGGCAGGGATATCCCTTCCTCTCGGCGAATAGGATGTGGCGGGAACTTGCAGCCGCCGTGCTTCGTATTATTGGCAATGGAACCGAGAGGAGGACGCCTGCTTGGCTCGATTGGAATATCGGTTGTCGCATGCGACGGACGAATCCCCGCTGTTATACGTTTACAACTATATCGACAAAGACGAAATTTCGATGAGATTTGCCTGCGATTATTACGTCAAAGAAGGCGTCGTTTACGAAAAGCTGAGCGCCGCTTTCGTAAGAGGGCTGTATGTCATATACGTCCGAGTCGCGGCAGAGGAGAATGCGGCCGCGCCGGACGCCGCGGGAGGCTCTGCGCTCGGCCCGGGCATCCGCGTCGAGCTGCGGCACTTCCGGGAGGAGGCTGATGTTTATCCGCTGTTGCACACGTTCCGGTTTGCGGACGACGACGATGCGCTGCTGCTGCTCCAGACGGACGTCGTGGAGTGGAACGGGCGCGAATGGACGAAGTCGTCGACGGAGGTCGACGAGGATCGCGGCGTGTACGTGTATTACGCGATGGCGCCCGAAGCGGCGAGATAGAGAGGGGGAAGCGGCATGGAGAAGCTGGTGACGAAACGGATGGCGGGCTTATTTTTGGCGACGGCGCTGACGGTGTCGGGCTGTTCGTCTTCGGGCGCGCTGGACGACGACGAATGTTTCGACGACGACGCGAACGGATATTGCGACGACAACGGCGACGGCGCGTACGGGATGCACTACGTGAACGGGCGCAAGGCGTATTACCGCGCCGGCGTCGCCGACATCGACATCGACGGCAAGAAGAAAACGTCCGGCATTTCGAAGGGCGTATCCGGCTCGAAGGGCGGCATCGGCAGCTCGACGAGCAGCGGCGGGTGATCGACATGAACGCGACCGTATATGAGAAGCAGCGCGAGCGATTATACGCGCCTCTGCGCGAGACCGGTGAGTTCGTCTGGGAGACGATCGACGGGGACGAATACGCCTTGGCCGATCCGCAGCCGATTTCGCGCAGTCTTCGCCGAACGCTGCAGGAGGCGGCGGAACGATTAGGGCGCGTCTATGCTCGAGTCGTCGCCGTCGTGCGCGAATCCGACGACAAGCTGCTGCGGCAGCTGGGGCTGCCGGAAGCGACGCGCGGCGCGGTCCGCCTGCCGATGCTCGGCGGCGCCGCGACCGTGATCGGGCGGTTCGACTTCGCGGCGACGGACGACGGCGTCAAGATGCTCGAATGGAACAGCGATACGCCGACCAGCGTCGTCGAAGCGTTCCGCGTCAACGGCGCCGTCTGCCGCGCGCTCGGCTTGGCGGATCCGAACGAGGGCATGGCTTCGGGCATCGGCGCCGCCTTCCGCGCGGCCGTAGACGCCTATCGCGACGCGGGCTGGCGCATCGACGCGGACCGCATCGCGTTCGCGGCGCTCGATTGGCACGAGGAAGACGCGGGAACGACGCGCTACCTGCTCGAGGCGGCCGGCATCGGCGGGCGGTTCGTGCCGCTGTCTTCGCTGCGCGTCCACCGCGATCGGCTGTGCGTGCTCGAGGAGGATGGCGTCACGCATACGCCGATCGACCTGCTGTACCGCCTGCACGCGCTGGAGAAGCTGGCGGAGGAGCGCGACCATGACGGGTACCCCACCGGCGCGCACGTGCTCGATTTGGTCGCGCGCCGGAAGCTGGCGCTGATCAATCCGCCGTCCGCCTTCATCGCGCAGACGAAGGCGCTGCAGGCGCTCATCTGGAGCCTGCACGAGCAGCGCACGTTCTTCACCCGCGAAGAACACGACGCGATCGAGGCGTTCATGCTGCCGACGTACATGGACAACGTCTTCCACGGGTCGACTCCGTACGTTTGCAAGCCGATTTTCGGCAGGGAAGGCGGCGCTGTTGTCCTGTACGACGCGAACGGCGAAGCGGCGGAGCGCGACGGCGAATCACTGTATTGGGATCAGCCGTCGGTCTACCAGCGCCGCGTGGAGCTGCCCCCCGTCCGCGTCAGGACGCTGCGGGGCGAAGTCGAAGGGCGGCTGCTGTGGGGCGCCTTCCTCGTCGGCGGACGGCCGTCGGCGATCGTCGCCCGCGTCGGCGGGCGCATTACCGGCAACGCGGCGTTCTATGCGCCTGTTGCGCTGCAGGATTGAAGCGAACCGATACACGGATAAGGAGCGTGAACGAACATGAGTCAGTGGGAATTTATTACGAATTTCTTCCTGTATTTGATCGTGGCGGTGCCGATGATGGGCGTCGGCATCTTGGTGTTCCAATTGACGACGCCCTACAACGAGTTCGCGTTGATTCGCGAGGGTGCGGATCCGAACGACCCGACGAAGCAAGCGGCGGCGAAAGCCGCGGCGCACGACCTGGGCGGCAAAATCATCGGCCTTGCCATCGTGCTCGCGTCGGCGGTGTACCATTCGATCGGGTTGTGGGACCTCGCGCTGTGGGGATTGATCGGCGTAGCGGCCCAGGTCGGCGTGTTTTATTTGTTCGAATGGCTGACGCCGTTCCGGGTCGTCAGCGAAATTCCGAAGGGCAACGTGTCCGTCGGCTTGTTCGCTTCCCGTCTCAGCATCGCTACGGGCGTGCTCCTGGCGGCGCTCATCAGCTATTGACGAACAACGAAAAAAATCTTCAAAATAGGGGTTGAAAAAAATCGAGTTACCGAATATAATAAATTTCGTTGACTCGAAAGATTCGCTGATGTAGCTCAGCTGGTAGAGCAACGCATTCGTAATGCGTAGGTCGGGGGTTCGAATCCCTTCATCAGCACCATCCCATTAAATATGACGCGCGGTTCCCATGGGGGCCGCGTTTTTTGCGCCTATCGAGCGCCGGTCGGAAGGTTCCCGCCCGGCGTTTTTTGATGCAGGGAAAATTTTTTCTTAATTTTCGGCGACTCCGGGGATACTACGGGAAACTTGCGACGTTCGGAGGGAGTCGTCTATGAAGGAGCACCACATTCCGTTAACCGCCGGGGAAATCGCCGCCTTGTGGACGGGGTATATGAGCGACGAGATGAGCCATTGCGTGCTTCGCCACTTCGCGGCCACCGTGGAGGACGCGCAAATTCGATCGGTCGTGGAGTATGCGCTCACGTTAACGGAAGAGCATCTTGCGTTCAAAAGGGAGCGGTTCGATCGCGAGCGGTTTCCGACGCCGAGGGGGTTCGGGGACGGGGACGTCAATCTGGAAGCGCCGCGTCTGTTCTCCGACAAGTTCATGCTGTTTTATTTGCGGCAAATGGGCATCACAGGGCTCTCGGCGTACGGGGTGGCGTGCGGATGCTCGCCGCGGGCGGATGTGCGCGCGTTTTACTCGCATAACGTCCATACGACGTTGGAGCTGTTAAACCGGTCGACGGATTTGCTGCTCGAGAAAGGCATATTCGTGCGCGCTCCGCAGTTCCCGTTTCCCGAAACGCCGGAATTCGTCGAGAACGCGGGATGGCTCTCGGGGTGGTTCGGCGACCGGCGCCCGCTCAACGCCGTCGAGGTGACGCATTTGTGGCTGAACACCCTGACCAACGCCTTGGGCCGATCGTTGATGCTCGGATTCGCGCAGGTGGCGTCCTCGGCCGACATTCGGAAATATTTCATCCGCGGCATGGAAATCTCCCGCAAGCATATCGATGTGTTCAGCTCGCGGCTGGAACAGGATCAGCTGCCGCCGCCGATGACGTACGACGTGGAGGTGACAACCTCGAAAGAGCCGCCGTTTTCCGAAAAGCTGATGCTGTTCCATACCATCTCGCTGTGCGGGGTTGGACTCGCGAACTACGGCGCGGCGATCGGGTCGAGTCCGAGAAGGGATTTGGCGATGGATTACGCAAGGCTGGCGAGCGAAGTCGGAACGTATGCCGACGACGGCGCGGAGCTGATGATCGCGCGAGGGTGGATGGAGAAAATCCCCAGCGTTCCGGAGCGCGAGGCGCTCGTCAACTCCTGACGCCGGTGGGTCACGTTTCGATTCTGCAGTCTCGGTGCGTATGGCGATTGGACCTCATTAAGAAAACTGTGAAATCGCGAAGGTCTCGCGAACTTCGCCCTGCAGTTTCTCGTGATAACGCCGTCTACGGCACCGAGACCCTTAGCGGAATGTTGCTGAGTACACAGAATGGCATGCACGTAAGCGCCTCCAGAACATTTCGGCAACCGCTCCTCAGTGGAATACTGGGAAACGATCGCCGCCAAACATACTCAGTACCTTACCTCTAATTGACGGTGCTATGCCCAGAGTTTTCGCGAGGTACCCAAGTTCCTTATTTTAACAATCCAATTTTTGTCGAATTTTGTATTCAGATTGTGTATTATTACACTAATATACAATTTGTTCTATTAGTACGACTGGTCTTTCCGGACTACTCCAAAGTTCATGTTTATCTACGCGACGATTCTAAATCGTCCCGAAATGAGAGAGTTGGCTGAAAAATTAGGCGTGGATTATGTGCCATTTCTCATCTACGCTCGTCCTGACGTTCGATGTGGATATGATTCCAATGCAAAGCTTCTTAGGAGTCTGGGGCCCCTGCTTTTTACCGCAGCAGAATAGGTTCGCATTCGTCCAGAGTAAGTTTACGGGGTTGACGAACAAGAAAGTCATCGCGGACAGATGAGATAGTCCTCCGGTATTCGCCTCAGGTTGTTTTCTATTTGGTGGCCACAAGTATATTCCGTTCATGGAGCTACTCCAGCAGAAGCGTTGAAAAACAATGTCTTCGGGACAAATACGGGTAGATGTTTCGTGAGAAAGCGTTCAATCCGACGAGCGCGATGAGCGCGTCGAAACATATGTACATACGATCAGCAACCAAATACGTTGCCGTCCGCAGCAACATACTCGGCAGACGGTGCAGCGTGATTCTCAGGTTCGAGGAGCAATCACGGCCGGCGGTTCGGTGAGGGTGACGTGCAATTCGAGATGGTTCGGTACATAATGACGATGCCTGTGGAGTCGTGCAGCTTGTAATTCAAAGCGGTTCATTCACTAAAGGAGGCGAAATTTTCGTGCCCGATATGGGAAAGTCGGTGAAAATAGTAACGCTTGCTGAAAATTGATTCGCCTGTCCGGCTTTACGCCGTAACGGAGATCGGTCAACTCCGCGCATCATATTATGTAAAATAGGAAATTCGAACTCGGAATGGTAATTAAGCACTAGGAAAAAAGGAATAACGGAGGGGCAGGAATCGATCCGGGATGTAATTGACAGCAGTAGTATTGTAGTATTAAACCTTCTGCAAGCATGTGCCTTGAGTTATACTTATAAAGGCGGAATCAACATGAAAGTACGAAAAGCCATCATTCCTGCCCCGGTCTCTGTACAAGATTTTGCCTAGGACAAAAACAATGCCGTTTCGACAACTCTATTAGATTTGAGCACAACTTGTACTACAAAGGGATGATGGACTTGTTGCAGGAAGTGCAAAGGTCCTCAAAAATGATAAACATTCGTTACATTTGCCAGAAGGAAGACCACGCTGTCTGGTGCGCTCGGAGTTTACCGGGGAAGAACCGTTCGTCGTGTTGATGGGTAATGATGTCGTACAAGCGTTAACTATCAGTAGTACATAACGATTTTAGTTAGTGGTTTAGTAGTTGGTTAGGGGTAGCTTCTAATCTACTCTAAAATATTAACTTAACAAGGAAGGAAGCCTAGAGGATGGAGTCGACAAAAGTAAAAAAAAGAATATTTCTCTCTTCCCCACATATGAGTGA
This sequence comes from Paenibacillus sp., assembly GCF_035645195.1. Lineage (NCBI taxonomy): Bacteria > Bacillati > Bacillota > Bacilli > Caryophanales > Paenibacillaceae > Paenibacillus > Paenibacillus sp. The sequence goes on from NZ_DASQNA010000017.1 coordinate 65,745, forward strand.
TGAAGGGTATGAAATGCAATATATAAAGGAAGCTTTCGATACAAACTGGATTGCACCCCTTGGCGAAAACGTAAATGAATTTGAAAGGGAGCTTGCTGAGAAGGTTGGTTCTAAAGCTGCTGCAGCACTGTCTTCAGGAACAGCTGCTATTCATCTAGCTCTTAAGGCGGCAGGAGTCGGAGAAGGGGATATTGTATTCTGTCCAACACTTACTTTCGCTGCCACTGCAAATCCGATCATCTATCAAAATGCTATTCCAGTATTTATCGATAGTGATTATGAAACTTGGAATATGAGCCCAAAAGCATTAGAAGAAGCCTTTGAAAAGTATCCAGAAGTGAAGGCGGTACTGGTCGTTCATTTATACGGTTTGTCAGCAGATATGGACAAAATTATGAAGATTTGTAAGGGACATAACGTTACGGTTATTGAAGATGCTGCTGAGTCTCTGGGTACTTACTATAAAGGTAAGCATACTGGAACTTTCGGTGATTATGGCATCTTTTCTTTTAATGGAAACAAGATTATCACAACTTCCGGGGGTGGAATGCTTGTTTCGGATAATGAGGAAAAAATTGCTAAGGTAAGATATTGGGCCACTCAATCCCGGGATCAAGCAAGACATTTCCAGCATAGTGAATTAGGATTTAATTATCGGATGAGTAACATTGTTGCTGGGATTGGTAGAGGTCAGCTTAAAGTATTAAATCAAAGAATTTCCAAGAAGTACTACATTTTTGAGTTTTATAAAAGAGAACTTGATGGGCTTGAAGGCATTCAATTCATGCCGAGCAATGAATGGGATGAACCAAATTATTGGTTAAGCTCAATAACATTGTCTGGAAAAGTAAGGCCTATTAATATTTTTAAAGCGTTGGATGCTGAAAACATTGAGTCAAGACCAGTATGGAAACCAATGCATATGCAACCTTTCTTTGAGAAATATGACTTTATTGGTGAAGGTGTATCAGAGAAACTGTTCCAGAATGGTGTATGTTTGCCATCTGATACGAAAATGACGGATGAGGACTTAGAAAGAGTCGTTAAGACTATTAAAGGGTTGTGGTTAGATTAAATGAAGAATTCCAAAGGTGGCATTTATAGAAGGTTTGTAAAAAGACCAATGGATCTTATACTCTCTTTAATAGCTATTACTGTTTTGAGTCCGGTATTACTAATAGTTGCATTACTTGTTAGGACGAAGTTAGGTAGCCCTGTGCTATTTAAGCAGAAAAGACCAGGGTTAAATGAAGAGATTTTTATGATGTATAAGTTTAGGACGATGACGGATGAGAGAGACGAGAATGGTGAGTTACTTCCGGATAAAGTTAGGTTGACGAAGTTTGGTAGAATACTACGTTCTACATCCCTTGATGAACTACCGGAACTCTTTAATATTTTAAAGGGTGATATGTCTATTATTGGGCCTAGACCATTATTGGTGCAGTATTTACCGTTGTATAACAATCATCAAAAACGACGTCACGAAGTCAGGCCGGGGCTATCTGGGTTGGCTCAGGTGAGTGGGAGGAATGCGATTAGTTGGGAAGATAAATTTAATCTAGATGTTGAATATGTGGACAATGTAAGTTTTATCGAGGATTGGAAAATAATTTTAACGACGATTAAGAAAGTCTTTGTCAGAGAAGGTATTAGTTCAGAAAATGCATCCACAATGGAGCCTTTTAAGGGGACAAACAAAGAAAGAAGATTGGAACTATGAAAAACAAACTTCTTATTGTAGGTGCTAGTGGACACGGGAAAGTAGTTGCCGATATTGCATTAAAAATGGATAAATGGCAGAACGTTCATTTTTTAGATGATGACACAAGAATTAAATCAGCTATGGGCTTAGAAGTCATTGGAACGTCAGACGATGTTTTTACGCATATAGGTGAGTACGAAATATTTGTCGGTATCGGAAATAATGCTAACAGACAGAAGATTCACGAAATACTTGAAACTTTTGGGGCTAGTATTCCGGTATTAATTCACCCGAATGCAGTTATAGGGTCATTAGTAGATATAGGAATTGGGACTGCTGTTATGGCTGGAGCAATTGTTAACAGCTGTACCAAAATAGGTAAAGGTTGCATCGTTAATACAGGTTGTACAATTGACCATGATAATGATATTGAAGATTTTGTTCATATATCACCAGGAGCCCATTTAGCAGGTACGGTCAAAGTTGGAAAAGGCTCTTGGTTAGGTATTGGCAGTGTAGTTAGTAATAATATAAACATCACCAGCGGATGTAAAGTTGGTGCTGGTTCTGTTGTGGTCAAGGACATAACCGAACCTGGTGTATATGTTGGTGTTCCAGTAAGGAGAATTTAGGATATGAATATCTTATTTTTAACACTATTAGATTTTTCAACGCTTGATGAAAATGGTATATATACAGACCTAATGAGAGAGTTTATAAAAGACAACCATAAAGTGTATATTATTTCGCCAACAGAAAAGAGAAAACAACAACCTACGAGATTAATCGAGAATGGCAGCTATAAGATATTAAAATTACAGATAGGTAACACACAAAAAACTAATGTAATAGTAAAAGGGATTTCGACACTTACTCTTGAGTCTAAATTTCTGAGGGGAATTAAAAATTATTTTTCAGATGTTAAATTTGATTTAGTTATTTATACAACACCTCCAATAACATTGCAAAAGGCAATATATTATGTGAAAAAGAGAGATAAAGCAATAACCTATCTATTATTAAAGGATATATTCCCGCAAAATGCTGTAGATCTTGGAATGCTACGGAAAACTGGGATCGGAGGTTTATTATATAGATATTTTAAATCCAAGGAAAAAAGGCTTTATGAACTATCTGATTATATTGGATGCATGTCTCAAGCGAATGTGGATTTTTTATTAAAACAAAATCCTGAAATCTCTCCTAACATAGTTGAAGTGTGCCCTAATAGTATAGAACCTAAAGTAATAGAGAAAAATCAACAAAAGGTAAATATAGTTAAGGGAAAATATAAGATTCCATATGACCGTACTGTGTTCATCTATGGTGGAAATCTTGGTAAACCACAAGGTATTGATTTCTTAATAGAGTGTTTAAAGGCAAATAAAGATAATGAACAGGTTTATTTTGTAATAGCTGGTTCAGGAACTGAGTTTAATAAGCTAAAGGAGTTTTTTGATAGTGAAAAGCTTAAGAATGCAAAGTTATTTGCTCAACTTCCCAAAGAGGATTATGAAATTCTAGCAAGTTCATGTGATGTTGGACTTATTTTCTTAGATAAACGTTTTACAATACCGAATTTCCCATCAAGAATACTTTCATATATGCAAGCGTCAATGCCTGTATTAGCAGCAACAGATGTGAACACAGATATCGGTCAAGTTATTGAAAAAGGGAAATTTGGCCTTTGGTGTGAGAGTGATAGTGTTGAACAATTTAATTATAAATTACAGCAATTATGCAATATGGAATTAAGAAAAGAAATGGGCGTTAATGCCAGGAGTTATTTGGAAACCAACTATACAAGCAGGGACTCGTATGAAATTATAATGAGTCATTTTAAATAAAACGGCAAGAGAGGTACACACATGTTCAAGGGGAAGACTTTATTAATAACTGGTGGTACTGGATCATTTGGTAATGCGGTAATGAAAAGATTTTTAGATACAGATTTGAAGGAAATTCGCATCTTTTCTCGTGATGAGAAGAAACAGGATGATATGCGAAAACTCTATAAAAACGACAAGTTGAAATTTTACCTTGGTGATGTAAGGGACTTGGCTAGCGTAAAAAATGCTATGCATGGTGTGGACTATATTTTCCATGCTGCTGCGCTCAAGCAAGTCCCTTCTTGTGAGTTTTTTCCGTTGGAAGCAGTTAAAACAAACATTATAGGTACGGATAATGTTTTAACCGCAGGTATTGAATATGGAGTTAAAAAGGTTATCTGTCTCTCAACTGATAAAGCGGCCTATCCAATCAATGCTATGGGTATTTCTAAAGCAATGATGGAAAAGGTATTTGTTGCAAAATCAAAAACTGTATCTTCAGATAGAACTCTAATTTGTGGAACGAGATATGGAAATGTAATGGCATCACGTGGGTCGGTCATTCCTTTATTTATTGAACAAATAAAAAATGGACAACCATTAACCGTTACAGACCCTTCGATGACAAGGTTTTTAATGAGCCTTGAAGAAGCGGTAGAACTAGTTGTGTTTGCTTTTCAAAATGCACAAGCTGGAGATATTATGGTACAGAAATCACCAGCAAGTACAATCGGTGATTTAGCACAAGCAATTAAGGAATTATTTGATGTAGATAATGAAATAAAAATAATTGGTACCCGTCATGGAGAAAAACATTATGAAACGCTACTTACAAAGGAAGAATATGTAGTGGCTGAAGATATGGGTGGTTTCTATCGTGTTCCTGCTGACCAAAGAGACTTGAATTATGATAAATACTTTGAAGATGGTGACAGCAGATTGTCAACATTTGAAGAGTACCATTCTTCTAATACGAAAATATTAACTGTGGAAGAAATTAAAGGGAAATTATTAGAACTAGATTATGTGCAAAGTGCATTAAAGGAATGGAATGTTATGAAATGAACAAAAGGCGGTATTATTTATGAGAATTCTGGTAACAGGTGCAAAGGGCTTTGTTGGGAAGAACCTTGTCGCAGAGCTTAAAAATAGGGGATTTAACGATATATTTGAGTTTACTAGAGAAAGTGATCTTTCAATTCTTGAAAAATATACAAAAGAATGTGATTTTGTCTTTCATTTAGCTGGAGTAAACAGACCGCAAGACGAAGAGGAATTTATGGAAGGTAACTTTGGTTTAACTTCTCAATTACTAGCTCTACTAAAGAAACATGACAATAAAGCTCCTGTTCTTCTTACTTCTTCTATTCAAGCAGAAAAGGATAATCCTTATGGAAGGAGTAAGAAGGCTGGAGAGGATTTATTATTTAAATATTATTATGAAACTGGTACGAAAGTTTATGTATATCGACTACCAAATTTATTTGGTAAGTGGAGTAAGCCAAACTATAATACTGTAGTGGCTACATTCTGTCACAATATCGCTAGAGGGATTGATATTCATATAAACAATCCAGGGGCAGAACTTACTCTTTGCTATATTGATGATGTATTAGAAGAGTTTTTGAGCGCTCTTGCGGGGAAGCCGACTATGCAAGAAGACTTATGTGTAGTACCTATAACACATAATATTAAACTAGGAGAATTGGCCGAACTTATAAAAAGTTTCAAAGAAACTAGAACAAATCTAAGTGTTCCTAATATGGAGGACGCTCTAACTAAAAAGCTCTATAGTACTTATTTGAGTTTTTTACCTGAAGAACAGTTTTCATATGATCTTAAAATGAATAGTGATCACAGAGGCTCTTTTACAGAATTTATGAGAACACCTGAAAGAGGACAAGTTTCTGTAAATGTATCTAAACCTGGCATTACAAAAGGAAACCATTGGCATCATACTAAAAATGAGAAGTTCTTAGTTGTTAGTGGTGAAGGTTTAATTCGCTTTAGGAAGATAGATTCTGATGAAATTATTGAGTATAGAGTAAGTGGAGAAAAGTTAAAGGTTGTAGATGTTCCTACTGGATATACTCATTCCATTGTAAATGTAGGAGATAATGACCTAGTAACAGTAATGTGGGCAAATGAATGCTTTGATCCAGAAAGGCCGGACACATATTTTGTGGAGGTATAATTAATGAAGAAATTAAAAGTCATGACAGTCGTCGGAACTAGACCTGAGATTATAAGGTTGTCAGCTGTTATTAATAAATTTGAAGAATCATCAGCAATTGAGCATACGCTTGTTCATACGGGACAAAATTATGATTACGAATTAAATGAAGTATTTTTTAACGATTTTAATTTGAAAAAACCTGACTATTTTCTCGATGCAGCTACTGGAACAGCGGTAGAAACTATAGGAAATATATTGGTCAAAATAGATCCTATAATGGAAGAAGTAAAACCAGATGCATTTTTAGTGCTAGGAGATACAAATAGCTGTCTATGTGCTATTGCTGCAAAAAGGCGCCAAATTCCGATATTTCATATGGAAGCAGGAAATAGATGCTTTGACCAAAGAGTGCCGGAAGAAATTAATAGAAAGATTGTAGATCATACAGCAGATATTAATTTGACCTACAGTGATATTGCAAGAGAATATCTTCTTAGGGAAGGCTTTCCTGCAGACAGGATTGTTAAAACAGGAAGCCCTATGTTCGAAGTTCTTAATTCTAGAAAAATCGAAATAGAGAATTCTGATGTATTAGAAAGATTAGATTTAGAAGAAGGAAACTATTTTGTAGTATCATCTCATAGAGAAGAAAATATTAATTTAGAAATTAATTTCTTAGATTTGGTTGAAAGTATAAATTCGATTGCAGAAAAATTTAAAATTCCTGTAATTGTGAGCACACATCCTAGAACTAGAAAGATGATTGAGTCTAAAGGAGTAAAATTTAATCCTTTAGTAAGAATTTTGAAGCCATTAGGTTTTAATGACTATGTGAAATTGCAAATTAAGGCGAAGGCGGTTCTAAGTGATAGTGGAACAATTAGCGAAGAATCTTCAATTCTTGGGTTTAGAGCGCTTAATATAAGACAAGCTCATGAAAGACCAGAAGCAATGGAAGAAGCAACTGTAATGATGGTAGGACTAAAGAAAGAAAGGATATTACAGGGATTAGAAATCCTCGATTCACAAAAAACAGGAGAGTTAAGGCTTGTCGCGGATTACAGTATGCCTAATGTATCAGATAAAGTCTTGAGAATTATTTTATCGTATACTGATTATGTGAATAGAGTCGTATGGGGGAAGATTTAGTGAAAGTATTACAAATAAATTCAGTATGCGGAACAGGAAGTACTGGGAGGATAGCGACCGATATCCATAGCTTATTGGAGAAAAATGGATACGAGAGTATCATCGCATTTGGAAGGGGTGTGCCACAAAAATGTGACAATACTATCAAAATTGGTAGTAATCTTGATAATTATAAACATGTAGCAATCACTAGACTATTTGATAAGCATGGTTTTGGATCAAGGAAATCAACACAGGTATTAATTAAAAAAATTAAAGTCCTAAATCCAGATGTTATCCATTTACATAACATCCATGGATATTATATCAATATACAAGTTTTGTTTGATTTCTTAAAAGAGATCAATAAACCTGTTGTTTGGACCTTGCATGATTGTTGGCCGTTTACTGGACATTGTGCGCACTTTGATTATATTAACTGCTCCAAATGGAAAACAGAATGTAACAGATGCCCTCAGAAGAAAGTTTATCCCCGGAGTTTATTAGTAGACAGTTCCAGGGGGAATTTTAAGAGCAAAAGGAACATTTTTACTAAATTGGACAAGTTAACAATAGTAACTCCCTCAATATGGTTAGCTGAACTAGTCGCAGAATCTTTTCTAAAAGAATATTCAGTGAGGGTAATAAATAACGGTATTGACTTGAACATATTTCAGCCGGTTAATAGCGATTTTAGGAAAAAATATAACCTAGAAAATAAATTTGTTATTTTAGGAGTGGCTAATATATGGAGTGCAAAAAAGGGTTTTAATTATTTAGTTGATTTGTCTAAATTATTGACAAAAGATGAAATTATTGTTGTTGTGGGCTTATCTGAGACTCAAGTAAACGAACTTCAAACTAATAATATTATTGGAATTCCTAGAACTAATAATGCGAAAGAGTTGGCTGAAATTTATTCTGCATCGGATGTTTTTGTTAATCCCTCTTTAGAGGAGAATTTTCCAACAGTAAACTTAGAATCAATATCAACAGGTACCCCAATTGTTACCTTTGATGTTGGAGGATCTTCTGAAATTTTTAATAATAATATTGGTTTTTACGTGGAGAAAGGAAATGTAAGGTCCATGTATAACAAAATAAATATAATAAAAAAAGAAGGGAAATCGAAATACATTGATAATTGTATAGAGACATCCAAGAAATATGACTCCTTACTAAAATATTCAGAATATATCCAGCTTTATGAAGAGTTATCATTATAGCGTCTGTTATTTGGTTATAATGTTCTTGATCGTATTTTAAAAAAGCAGGGAATGGTTATCTTGTATATAAAAAAAATATCTTTTTCTAAATTATTAAAAGTTTATTTTTTTCTAATAATAATTGTATATATTACCTATTGTAATATCTCAAATTATAACCTTTCTATGGTTATTTCACCATATTTAGTAGTTATTTTTTCGTTCGTATTCTTTTTAAGAACCCGCCATAAGCCGCACCATTTAATATTAAGTTTTTTTATATTCATTTCAAACCTAAGTATAGTAGTTTCAGAGTATTTTTATAGTGGATTAGTTACAACTCATACATTTGCAAAAAACGAAGAAACATATAGCGTGTTGATTAACATATTGCTTTTGTTTATCGCTGTTATAGCTATTTTTTATAAAAGTAATAAATCTAGTTATGAAAATATAATCCAATTAAAGATTAAAGATAATAATATTATTTTTACTATAATGGTGTGCTTATTATTATTTATAGTAATTACTGGTATAAATAATAGAGGTAGTTTTGATGGTTATAGAGTAGCAATTACATCATATTATAGCTATGGATTAATTGCTATTTTAATTGGTTATGCTAATACAGGGAATTCTATTATTAAAAAAAACATTTTATACTTTTTAGCTTCTCTCTATGTCATTCAGGATTTAATTTATGGCGGAAGAAAAACATTATTTGAACTTGCAGTTTTGATGATAATATTAAAATTTGGTAATAAAATTAAACCCTTAAAAGTATTATTATTTGGGTTAGTTGGCTATGTTTTATATACAGCTGTAGGGGTTTATAGAAGCCATTATGATATTAATATGGTGAGTTTTGATTCAGTACTACAAGTATTAATCGGTAGAAAGTTTGTCTTTGATACACCAGTAGGAGCATACTATGCTTCTGCAACACATGTTTATGCATCTTCAATAATGGACTTTAGTTTCAAAATAAGATCATTTATTGATTTTGTTTTACAGATTATATTTGGTGGTTCTTCTACTGGAATAGGTACATTATCTGCATATATCTCTCGGAATCTTACAGGTAATATGGGTGGAGGGATACTACCTACTCACTTCTTTTTTTGGTTCGGTTGGTTGGGTGTAGTTTTAATAGCATCAATTATTACATTATTGCTTAATCTTTCTCTAAATAATGAGTATAAAAAATACTTGTCATTAGTCTTTACATGTAGTATTACTAACTGGTATTTATACACACCTTTAGTTTTGTTTAGAATGGATATTTTTGCTGTAACAGTAATATACTTTATGACAGTATTTGTTAGTCAGGTTTTTTCTAAAAATCAAATAAGTTCAGTCAAACCATCTGTTAAGTATTAAATAATACTATTTAAATTGATCAAAAGATGACGTACATTAGTTTGTGTAACCAGAAGATGGAGTGTTAACAGACACGAAAAAGGTAGGGTACTCTCGGAAATGTAAATATCTACGAGAGGAAATACCCTACCAAGAATCAAAGTATACACAACTCCGACTTTCTTTAGCAAATGCTGTACTGGTTTTCGTTAAAGACAAGCTTGAGTGTTGCAAATGCGGGCAGAACCTCGCAACTTTCTCACCGTGGAAACCCGGAAACAAACAACACCCGTAACGGCTATTATACCCGGACGTTTGAAACGCAGTTTGGAAAGACCGGCGACCTTCGTGCCCCCGGGATCGCCAAGGCGAGTTCCAAAACGAACTGTTCGAGCCATACCAACTTCGCGACCACAAGTAACATTACAATACGGTACTGCAAGACGTTAATACTGGCAAAGCCAACCGCTTAAGAAGCGCTATTCCGTTCTTTACATTGACGACGGCATTCATTTCAGCTTGCGTCGCGATACCGTGGCGAGCGTTTATATTTATGTTGTTATGGCCACGACGAAGACGGCTACCGACAAATCCACGGCTTCCGCGTTGGAGGTAACGAGAGCGCTCACGGTTGGAAAGAGTTCCTCCAAGAGCTATACCAGCGCGGTGCAAGAGAAATCCTTCTTGGAGTATTCGAAGGCCTAGTCGGACTCGAGGAAGCCTTCCATAGCGTGTACTTGAAAGCCGATGTACAGCGTTGCCTCGTGCACAGATGCGTATTACGTTTCCCAAGATTCGAGTCTGAGGTAAAGGTCGAGTTCATGGGCGATTTTAAAAACGTGTACAATGAACTGTGCTACGAGGAAGCTGTTCGTCAGTTCCAAGCCGTAGAACTGAAATTGTCGAAGCAGTACCCCCGTCTTCCAGCGAGCAGATTTACCGGTACTGCTCACCTTCTAAAAGTATCCGGCAGACATCTGGAAATCGATTTACACCACCAATGCTATCGAACGAACGGTGAAGGAAATCCGTAAGCGACTTTAGTTGTGACGGACTACAACGATCGATGGAGCAAATGGATCATCCGTGGCTTCGGCATGGAAGAGACCAAGACAGTATTCGTATCAATGTACAGCAAGAGGTGCGGGGGCTAAGGAACTGCCCCCGCGCCTTCGCTTGGGCTATACCCGCCAATAAACTAATTTCCACAGAGTCCCTGAATTTTGGATACACAAACTTATTGACGCTACCGATCAACATTAATAGAGGGGGAAGGGATAGGTTGTCCGGAAAAATAGTTATAAATAATAATCAAATATCTAGTGATATTTTAATTAGTGTAATAATGAGTGTATATAATGAAAAAGAATCTGAGCTAAAACTAGCTATAGAGTCTATTCTTAATCAAACATTTAAAATGTTTGAGTTTATCATTATTTTGGATAATCCTACAAATAAGAGTGTTTTAAGATTGTTAAAACACTATAGTATGTATGATAAAAGAATTAATGTATTAGTTAATAAAAAAAATTTAGGACTTGCAAATAGTTTAAACAAAGGGATTAAAATTGCTAAAGGTAAGTATATAGCAAGGATGGACGCAGACGATATATCGGTTTTAAACCGACTTGAAAAACAATTTAACTTCTTAGAAGATAATAAAAATTATGATGTCGTTGCGACAGATAGACTGGATATTAATGAAAGTGGGGAACTGATAGATACAAGTTATTTAGTTGTAAATAGTTTTGATGACATCAAATCAATTCTTCCATTCGGATCAGTAATTACCCACCCTAGCGTACTAATGAGAAAAAGCTTTATCTTATCAATGAATGGCTATAGGAATTTTAAAGCTGCACAAGATTATGATTTATGGCTTAGACTTATAACCTCAGGATATAAAGTTAAAGTTTTACCCGATAAACTTATTTATTACCGTATAAGGAATAGTGGTATTTCTCTAAGTAACCCATATAAGAGGTATTTATATAGTAAGTATGCAAGAAAATTATATTTACAACGAAGAAAAAGTGGGCAGGATGACTATTCTGAAGATAATTTAAGTGAATTTCTATTGCGAAAAAAGTTCTTTAATCAAGATTATACTGATCGTTATAATAAGGCCTACAATTATTTATTTCTAGGTGTAAATAAAATAAAAAAACGAGAGGTAATTAAAGGTATAACTATGATTATATTTGCATTATTTATGCATCGAGAAATGTTTGAAACCTTATATTTAGCATCAAAATTTAGTGCAAAATTAAAAGATATTAGCGCCCATTCTATAAAGAAAAATTGATCCGTTATTTCGTCCATAATAATGGAGTGAATAAAAGGGAGCCCAATTAATGAAAAGAACAGTATTAAGAATTTTAACTTTAATATTTGGTAAGAAGCACTTGCACTATCTTATTAGTACTTTATTAAGAGTGTTACATCACCAAAAAGAAAAAATAAAGTTAAATGATAAAGTTTTATCGTTGGAAAATTTTTCTGTTGACGGATACGATTGCTTTTTTGGATATTATGATTTAAGTTCTATAAATGAAAAAAAGGATAAACTATTAAGTATTGCTGTTGATAAGTCTAAAGAAGGTAAAGTTGGATTCTTTAATATCTTAACTAAGGAGTTTAATCAGATAGCTACAACTAATGCATGGAACTGGCAAATGGGGAGTCGACTTAGATGGTTTGAGGATGATAGAAGTGTTTTATTTAATGATTATATTGATGGGCAATTTGTATCAAGAGTTTGTGAACTAGATGGTACAGAAGTTAAGCGTTTTGATTATCCTTTATTTGATATTGATCACTCTAAATCTTATGGATATTATACAGATTTTTCAATACTTGATTATTTAAGAAACGGTTATGGTTATTCGAATAAGAACATTAATTTCAAACAGTATTATAATACAAATAATAATGGTCTTTTTCAAGTTAACCTAAGTACTGGGAAGTCTACATTACTTATTTCCGTAGATGACATAGTTAATCATAAATCTAATGAAACAATGGAAAGTTGTTACCATTACTTTAATCATATCTCTGTTAATCCTTATAGTGGTGTAATAATGTTCTTTCATATTTGGACAGACTATAAGCTATCTGACTGGAAGTGTAGGATGGTGCTAGTTAAAAATGATGGCGAATTAATCAATATTATAGGTGATTTTGATAAAGTTTCGCATTATACGTGGAAGAATGAAACTGAAATATTGGCTACAGTAGTATCGAAAGGGAAGGTTGAATACAGGTTGTATAACATAAATAAAATCAATCCAATTCATATAAATGAGAGGCTTAATACCGATGGTCACCCAACCTATATTGACAATGATACTTTTATCACGGATACATATCCAAATAAGTTTTCTATGCAAAAATTACTGTGGTGTAATGAAAAAGATCTGACAGACCAGTTACTAGAAATATACCATCAACCTAAAAAAATTAATGCGCTCAGATGTGATTTACATCCAAGATACAAAGATGGACTAGTTAATTTCGATAGTAATGTGCATGGAAGACGTAGTCAATTTTTAATAACAATAGATAAAAATAATAATTAAGATGTTATCATTTTACTAAACTCAAATGTTAATTATTTTGAAATTGATAGGAGAGAGGATTAAATGAATCATATAATATTCGGGGGAAGTTTGGATATCAGGAAGGGTGGAAGTGCAGGGTATTTAGCTAATTTAAAAGTTGGACTAGATAATATAAATGCTACTGAAACTACAATTATATCAAATCAGAATACAAATACTACTAAAATCCCAAGCGGAGCAAAAAGTAGATTTTCACCTCAGAATCTTGACAGTAGAGTAAGGGATTTTTACGAAGCATTCTTTGTGTTCAATTATTTCAGAAGACAAAAACATTTAGATAGATTAACTTCTAATATTACCATTAAAAATGAGGATAAATTACACTTTCATAATATATTTGATTACTACTACTCTGAAAAAAGATTTATGAGTAATAAGAAATATTTAACTACCCACACACCTGAGAGTATAGCTATAGAATATACAAATCGACTTAAAGGACAACATGATACTGAATATGATTTTCATATAATAAAAAATAAAATTAGGAAGATTGAAAAGAAAGTATTACAAAATTGCAAAAATTTTATATACCCTTCTAAAGAGTCACTTGAACCATACTATGAAACGATACCTGATTTTGATAAGTTTATAGATGGGAAAAACATACATTTTAACATGACTGGTTGCAAGGAATTAAAATATAAGACAGATAAAAAAACATTTTTAAAACTGAATAATATCGAGGAAGATGCTTTTATTGTGTCCTTTGTAGGAAGACATAATAAAGTAAAAGGTTATGACGTATTTTGTGAGGCTTTTAATAGAATAAATAAAATAGATAAAAAAATTATATTTATATCCGCAGGTAAAGGGGACATAGATTCACCATCTAATAAACAATTCATTGATTTGGGTTGGACGGATGACCCGGGATCGCTAATTAATGCTTCTGATGTATTTGTATTACCTAATAATCGAACCTTTTTTGACTTAATATTGCTAGAGGTTCTTTCTTTGGGGAAAGCTGTTATTGCTTCCAAAACAGGAGGTAATAAAACAATAGCCCAACTCGAAAATACTGGGCTTGATTTATTTGAAAAGGGAGATATAGATGAGTTAGTTAAAAAGTTAATCCACTATAAAGAAAATAAAAATAAATTAGATGAAATGGGTAAATTTAATAGAGAGCTTTATTTGAAATATTTCACTCTAGAGAAATTTGCCGAAAGATATCAAAAAATTTTAGGAACCTAATACCTAAACAAATATTCCACAAGTAGAGCATTTTATTATTCTAATCTGCTTTACAAAAAAAGGTAGTGTTAAGAAGTATGTGTAAGGAGTTGTAGGAAATCCATCAGTACGTTGGATTCGCCAATTAGATTTAACTTTCTGAACTTTGATCTTGTGGAGAACGTAGCCGAAGCGAAACGCGGGGTTGGTTTTTTATTTCAACACCTCTGGGCGTTTGAAGGATGCGTTCCCCAAACACAATCAGTTTGTTCTTCGCGACAGGATCACTGTAACCCGAATTGAACGGTTTGCAGAACGTTCGTTGTAGTGGATAGAGTCGAAATATACAATTATCTTCAGCAGCATCTATGTTCGTTAAGCTGTTCATTAGCTTGAGGCAATTACAATTTCTTTGTCACCCGCTCTATCGGGTTCGAGGTGTGTATTCCATCATTGACTGTCGCTGGGGACTTGTTAAACGTAAGATAAGCAGTGTACTGCTCTTCCCACGACTTGATTTCCTTGGGGTACAGCTTATTCGTCTTGGCTTTTACTGTGATGTACGCAGCAAATGCTAAGTCGTGCTCATGCGAGTTGTTATCTATTTCAGATTATCCATGAAGTCGGCCTTGTGCTAGGATTTCGGGCAGAAGAGCTACAAAAGTTAATACCGCGAAAGCCTTTACGTGAAGCTTAAGCGCAGCAGCACGCTCGAGCTGGACTGGCGACCGGCGAAGCCCGAGTAGACTTTGGCGAAACAGATTTCTACGACGCTAGCGGGGAAAAACGGATGTACAAGTTCCTCTGAGTCAGCTCTTCCTACAGCAATACCGGTTAAGTGCAGCTCTTCGGCGGAGAAACGGCAGAATGCGTCGCCCATGGCCTGCAAGATTTGTTCCACCGCATCGGTGGCGTTCCGACGCGTCTCATCTTCGATAACGCCGGCGACGTAGGCCAACGCGTCAACGAGAACGTGCGGATGGCGGAGGTGTTTCTGCGTTTGAACGCATTACGCTTACAAATTAGGTACTGCAATCCTTACGCCGGTCACGAGAAAGGCAACGTGGTGAACAAGGTCGGCTACATGCGGCGGAACCTGTTCGTCCCTTTGCCGACCGTAACCGACGCGAGCACTACAAGAAAGGCATCTCCTGACCAAACACTATGAAGACGACAAGAAGACGTTCCTTTACCAGCCCAAGTATCCCTTCGCTGCCTGCCGCTACATGCGTGTAAAGACCGACGGCTACGACAAGTTCTTAATTTAAAGCAAACACTTCTACTCCTCCTCGCAGGAACGGGCCGGACGGGAACTGATCGTGCGGATCGGTGCTCACACGGTCGAGCCGTTGGCGCTTAATGGCGATCCAATTAATACACACATTCGCGTATTCTGCAAGCAACACCGACAACGTCGATATGTGGACGACTGGGGGTACGACTTCGACACGGCCATTCAGGCAATGGAGCAAGCGGTGGAGCTCGGACGGCTGACGAGTGCGAACAGCAACGTGCTTGCTGTTAGGCTGTCTAGTTTCGATCCGGAGGAAGGCAGCAGCGTTAATCTGGGCATCTACGGCAGTTTGCTTGAGCATGTGGAAGGTGCATTGCAATGATCCTGATCCGCGAACGCGAGACGCTCTGAAGATTTCCGCTTCCTGCAAGAAGCTCGTGCTTAGCCAACGTGCGGTAACGCTATGCGAGACGGAAGCTACGCCCAAGCAAGAGGAGTTTCCACACCGTGTGCTCGCCGGAAAATTAAAAGCCGGGAACGAAGCCGCCGCAGCCGACTCATGAGTCGGGCCGGATTTACAAGACGCTCGACGGCTATGATCGGCATAACGTGAAACTGCCATCGTCGCTGCAATGGAGTGATTTGGCGGAAGGTACCTTCATTCAGGGCTGTCGTAACCTCGTGCTTTATGGCCCACCGGAAAGACGCACCTTGCGATTGCGATAGGGATCCGCGCGTGCGAACTCGGCATGACCGTAAAATTTAACACCGTGGCCGAACTTGTGATGCGACTGGCCGAAGCAAAAAGGGCAGGCACGCTCGAGGGGCTCATGATCGAGATTCAATAGACCCAGCTGCTCATTCTGGGCGAATGGGGATATATCCGTGTCTACAAGGAGGAAGTCTCGCAGTTACTCTTCCGCGTCATTGCCGACAGTTACGAGAGCCGTAGCCTTGTCATCACCACCAATCTCGATTTCTCCAAGTGGGGCTCCGTCTTTACCGACGACAGATGGCCGCGGCTATGATCGACCGGTTGGTGCTCGCCATCTGCTCGTATTTGAAGAAGAAAGTTACCGGATAAAGCATGCACTGATGAAAGAACGCTAGGAGGCGACTTTGTTGATCCGACAAGAGGATAGCGATAGTCTCGCTGAAATGGAAGCAGCCATTGAGCGCTTGCGAGAAGAGAACCGGTAACCGAAAGAGCAAAGCGACGCTCTCGGACAAGGAAATTTAGTACTGTACCGAACGCTCATAGGATCAAATTATTGAAGCCAAAACCGAAGAAAAATACCCACGAGAATGGTGGGGAAAAATGCACGATTTTTTCGGGGGAATTTTGTTTGACGAAATACAGCGGTCAGGAAAGTTCCAACGGTACCTTTACCGTCGTGGTGCGCAAGAGGTACTGCTGGTGTGTTCGCTAGGCTGCCAGGGTTGAACGACGCCTATCGATTGAAGTATCCGAAGGCTGATGTACAGTAACCGCCTCTTCCAACCATCCGTCTGGTAGTCATCGAGCAGGGTTCTTTTTTTGGTGACGTCACAGCAATCCCTAGAAGAATATTATACTCTTTTGTGATTGAATAGGCCAAACTTTGATACGAAAGCAATTTTACGTCATCAAAAAAGAAGGACAATGTAGTCATGAGAGCAAAAAAAGCGTTATATTGTACTATTACATCTTTCGCGTTTCAATTTTTGGCAATTATAGTTGGTTTTATACAACCTAGAATCCTAATTGAAGTGTATGGCTCTTCGACAAATGGACTAGTAATGGCAATTGCACAGTTTATTAGATATTTTAGTGTATTAGAGTTAGGATTGGCTGGTGCAGTTATATATAAACTTTATAAGCCATTAGAAGTTGAGGATAACAATGATATTAATAAAATATTGTCATCAACTAAACATTATTATTGGAGAATTGGAATTGTTTATTCAACTTTAGTGATTGGCTTTTCTTCTATATATCCTTTTATTATAAATGCAGAAGAGATTCCAAAAATTACTGTATTTTTGTTAGTATTAATTGTGGGTTGTTCAGGTTCAATTGAATTCTTTTTGTTATCAAAATATCGCGTTTTATTAGTAGCAGATCAAAGAAGTTATGTTATCAATTTAGTTTCAATATTAGTTTTAATCATAAATTCAATAATTATAATTGGTATGGCATTATTAGATTTTAATATTGCATTAGTGCAGTCAACAGCTCTTTCAACTTACTTCATAAGGTTTGCAATAATTTATTTTTATATTAAGAGAAAATATCCAAATGTTAATTATAATTTTAAGGGGCATTATATATCATTTGATAATAGGAACGATGTCTTGATAATGCAAGTGGCCGGACTTTTAATTTGGAACAGTCCATTTTTTATTATTTCAATACTTATAGGAGTAACTGAAGTAAGTATATACGCAATTTATAACTTGGTTTTTAGTGGACTTGATGGAGTATTAAGTTCATTAAATAATGGATTACAGGCTGGTTTTGGCAGGTTGTTAGCTACCCAAAAAAGAAATATTTTTATAAAAGCATATAAAGAATATGAATTAATAAGTTTCACCATTTCTAGCTGGATGTTTTCATGTTCGGCAATTTTAATTCTGCCATTTATAAATGTATATACTAAGGGAATAACAGATGCCAATTATATTAATCCCATTCTAGCATTTTTATTTGTTATTACGTATTTTGTCGGAAAAGGTCTTACAATGCCTTACATGACAATAGTTAATTCTGCTGGCTTATTTAAAGAGGTAAGTAAACCACTCCTAATTACAAGTATAACTAGTATTTTACTCTCGATATTATTTGCGATGTTATATAGAATTGAAGGGATATTAGTTATAACATTTTTTACTGTAACTATTGTTCTCGTGATATTCATAAAAGTTGCTACCACTAAAGTAACAGAAATAGCTATAAGGGCAACTATTTTTAATATTTTAAAAACATTGTCGATCAGTATTATAGGTATAGTAACATTTGATTATATATGTCCATTAGATATATCTAACTATAAAGATTGGGTAATCACGGCGATAATAGCAACATTTTGGATAGGGTTTGTGTTAATTGTTGGAAACCTTCTATTAAATAGAACGGCTTTTTTAGAAGTATTAAAGAGAGTGAAAGCCGTTATGAAAAAATAAGGAGATACGGTGCTGATGCATATCGCAATGGCGAGTGATGATAATTATGTGCAGCATATGGCGGTTGCTATATGTTCTGTATTGGAAAATAATAAAGATACAAATTTGGTCACTTTTCATATTTTGGATAATGGCATTCGTATAGAAAATAAAAAAAGATTATTAAATTTGGTGAATTCATACAAAAGAGAAATTGTCTTTTATGACTTCAGTAATATGGAGGAGAAATTTGGGTTTATAGCTGAATTATCCGAACCTCCATTGCCAATTGTTACTTATGCTAGAATTTTTTTGCCTGAGATTTTACCAAAAAATATATGTAAAGTACTTTATATGGATGTTGATATGGTTTGTGCAGGGTCATTAAAAGAATTATGGAATACTGAATTTAAAGGGAATTTAATAGCAGGAGTTCTAGACACAGCACCACCGGACACAAAACTAAAAGTAGGTTTAGATAAGGATAGTGTTTACGTTAATGCTGGGATGCTAATGATTAATATAGAGCAATGGCGTAGGGAGGAAATAACAAAACAATTAGTAGAATTTATTGAATTACATAAAGGTAAGGTTTTCCATAATGATCAAGGGACAATTAACGGAATTATGTCAAATAGAACATTAGTATTACATCCAAGATATAATGTTTTAACAACCTATTTTATGATATCTTATAAAAAAATGGTAAAAAGATTTAAGTTAGAAAAGTTTTATAGCCCTGGTGAAATAAGGGGTGCTATCGAAAGACCGATTATTATACATTTTGTTGTATTTACTACGACTCGCCCATGGGAAGAGAATTGCAGACATCCTAAACAATCATTATACAAGTATTATCTTAATATGACTGAATGGAAAAATGAAAAGTTAAAAAAGGACAAACGGTCTATTAAAAATAGAATGGTCCATCTTCTTTATGAGAAAACTCCAATTTTTTTATATGATAACATTTTAAAATTGTATCAAAAAATCAAGAATTAGATAAATAGAAAGGAAAGGAAATGAATATGAAAAGCAAATATGATTTCCTCATTGTTGGAGCAGGTTTATTTGGTGCAACTTTTGCTTTTGAGGCAAATAAACGTGGGAAAAAATGTTTGGTCATTGATCGAAGAAATCATATCGGTGGGAATGTTTACTGTGAAAATATTGAAGGAATAAATGTTCACAAGTATGGTGCACATATATTTCATACAAATAGTAAGGAAATTTGGGAATACGTAAATCAATTTGCAGAATTTAATAGATATACGAATTCCCCGATAGCTAATTATAAGGGAGAGATTTTCAATCTTCCATTTAATATGAATACCTTTAATAAACTTTGGGGGGTAGTTACCCCCAAGGAAGCAATGGATAAAATTAACGAACAGAGAGCCGAAGCTGGTATAATAGAACCTAAAAATTTAGAGGAACAAGCTATATCATTAGTTGGCACAGATATTTATGAAAAGTTGATTAAGGGCTATACTGAAAAACAATGGGGAAGAAGTGCTAGTGAGTTGCCTGCATTTATAATTAAGAGATTACCGGTAAGGTTTAATTATGATAATAATTATTTTAATGATAAATATCAAGGTATACCGGAAGGTGGATATAATAAAATTATTGAGAAAATGTTGGAAGGTATTGATGTAAAACTTAATATTGATTTCTTTAGAGAAAGAAATGATCTAGAAACTCAGGCCGAGAAGATTGTATTTACAGGAATGATAGATGAATTCTTTAATTATCAGTTTGGAAAATTGGAATATAGAAGCTTGCAATTTGAAAATGAAATTCATCAAACGGACAATTATCAGGGGAATGCAGTTGTTAATTATACTGATAGCAAAACACCTTACACACGAATAATAGAGCATAAACATTTTGAATTTGGTACACAAGATAAAACAGTTATTACTAAAGAATATCCAGTTGAATGGGCTCCTGGTGATGAACCATACTACCCAATTAACAATGATAAAAATAACCTGATTTACAAAAAGTATAGAGAGTTATCAGAGAAACAAAATAATATTATCTTTGGTGGTAGACTAGCTACGTACAAATATTATGATATGCACCAAGTAATTGGAGCTGCCCTTAAAGCAGTTGAAAAAGAATTTGATACTTCTTTACTTAATGAATAGTTTAGATTTAAGAGAAAACTATTTTCCATAACACCCCTACGAGTTTTTTTAGCTTGTTTTAAGTGATAGAGAAAAAGGCAGGTGCAATTTCCTTGTATAAAATAACAGTTGCAGGTACTGGTTATGTTGGCATAGTGGCAGGTGTATGTTTTGCTGAAGTGGGTCATAAGGTAACTTGTGTTGATATAGATGAAAAAAAAGTAGAATTAATGAGGTCGGGAGTTCCCCCCATTTATGAAACAGGTTTAGAAGATTTAATGAAAAAAAATTATTCTGCTGGAAGGATTGAGTATACAACAGACTTCAAGTCAGCCTACAAAGATGCCGATGCAATTTTTATAGGTGTAGGCACCCCGGAACAACCTGATGGCTCTGCAAATTTATCATACATTGCTACAGTCGCTAGGCAAATTGCTGAATCAGTAGAAAAAGATTGTCTAGTAGTAGTTAAATCGACAGTTCCAGTTGGAACGAATGACAAAGTGGAGCAGTTTATTCAGGACTTCTTAATTAAAGATGTGAAAGTTGAAGTAGCATCAAACCCTGAATTCCTAGCGCAAGGATCTGCAGTACATGATACCCTTCATGCTGAGAGAATCATTGTTGGGACAGAAAGTAAGTGGGCTGAGGAATTATTAACGAAGATCTATGAACCGTTTCATTTACCGATTGTTTCAGTAAATAGAAGATCGGCAGAAATGATAAAATATGCATCCAATGATTTCCTTGCATTAAAAATTTCGTATATGAACGACATAGCTAATCTTTGTGAATTGGTTGGAGCGGATATTCAGGATGTAGCTAAGGGAATGAGCTATGATGAGCGTATTGGAAGTAAGTTCTTAAATGCAGGGGTTGGCTTTGGTGGATCGTGCTTCCCTAAGGATACAAAAGCGCTTGAATATATTGCTAAACAGAACGGTTATGAGCTCAAAACGGTAAAAGCGGCTATTGATGTAAACAAAGAACAAAAAACAATACTTTATAAGAAGGCTAGTAAGAGACTCATCACATTTAATGGTCTTAAGGTTGCGGTGTTAGGATTAACTTTTAAGCCTGGAACGGATGATTTAAGAGAGGCAGCATCTCTTAAGAATGTGCCCTTATTATTAGAACAAGGTGCAGAAATTTATGCTTATGATCCCGTTGGTGCGGAAAAATTCGCCGAAGTTTATCCAGGGGGTAAGAATGGAAAAGGGAGCATCACTTATGTTTCCAACATCGAGAATGCTTTGGAAGGTGCAAATGTCTGTTTTATATTTACCGAGTGGGGGGAAATAAAAAAAGTAATACCTGAAACCTATAAGAAATTAATGCGGACACCATTAGTATATGATGGTAGAAACATATATGCTGTTGAGGATATGCAAGAAGCAGGAGTAGAGTATCACTCAATCGGAAGAAAACCTGCAATTAGAGCAGCTGTTAAGGAGTCGAAGAATCTTGAATTACAAAACTCTTGATCTTAGTAAAACATATATGATTACTGGAGCAGCAGGTTTTATTGGATATCACTTATCTAAAAAACTTTTAGAACAGGGTTGCCAAGTGGTTGGTATTGATAACATCAATGACTACTATGATGTGTACCTTAAACATACTCGTTTAGGGATTTTGGAACCTTACGAGAAGTTTACTTTTATTAAAGGTGACATATCAGACAAAGATTTGGTAATGAAGGCCTTTGAAGAGTATAAGCCTAATATTGTAGTAAACCTCGCTGCTCAAGCAGGAGTAAGGTATTCAATAGAGAATCCGGATGTCTATATTCAAAGTAATATCATTGGCTTTTACAATATCCTTGAGGCATGTAGATACAATCCAGTGGACCATCTTGTATATGCATCGTCTAGTTCAGTTTATGGAGCCAATAAGAAGGTTCCGTTTGAAGAAACAGATTTTGTTGACAATCCAGTTTCATTATATGCAGCTACTAAGAAATCAAACGAATTAATGGCACATACATATAGCCATCTTTATAAGATTCCAGCTACAGGGCTTCGATTCTTCACTGTTTATGGACCAATGGGTCGACCAGATATGGCCTATTTTGGATTTACAAATAAGTATTTTGCAGGTGAACCAATAAGAATATTTAATAATGGTGATTTTGAAAATGACCTCTATCGTGACTTTACTTATATAGATGACATCGTTGAGGGAATCGAACGACTATTAAGTAATCCACCAGAAGGTGAAGTTCGACATAAAGTTTACAATATCGGAAACAACAGCCCAGAGAAGTTGATGCGGTTTATTGAAACACTTGAGAAAGCATTAAGTAATGCATTAGGCAAAGAAGTGCAATTTCAAAAGATATTTGAGCTTATTAAGTCAGGTGATGTACCGGCTACTTATGCTTCGACCGATCAATTGCAGGAAGCTGTGGGCTTTAGACCAGCGACTACTATTGAAGAGGGTCTACAAAAGTTTGCGGAATGGTATGTGGATTATTATAAGGTGAAGTGACTTCTTAAAAGCAAGCTTCCCCGCTGGTCCTCAAAGTTTAGCGGGCTAATTTAATCTTTAAATCCTCCAGAAAAAGGACCATTCATTACTGGTGTCGCGTATTTAATACGGTAACAACAAGCAATTCCTGCAAAGGATAATGGCATCAAGTTTTTCGGGAGAGGTTGATTCAAGCTATCGGACATAATCGAGAAGGGGATACAACGTTTACTGTATAGCGAGAACGATAATCTGCCCAAACCCATCGCGCCGCACCGGTGGGGCGAAAAATTGCATATTACGACTATGTAATGACGAACTTCGGTTCAGAGGTTATCCAAATACGTCTTCCGTTGCTTTCGCGGTATAGTTTTAGATTGTTCCTTCCTTTTCGCTTGGCATGGAACAAGGCAAAATCCGTATGCTGTATCAATGCTTCTGAATGTACGTCGTCCTAGGGGATGACGATTCTGGAAGAGGAAAGTGGATCCTCCACGGTTTACTTAATGCTTGCTTTCTAAATTTTTTCACAACTCTAGTGACTCTCTACTCATTTCGGATCTCCGTAAGCACATTGTTGAATTCGTCTCCTCCAAACCTGGTTGCCGTATCCAAATCCATGTATAGAACGATCGGCCAGCATGCGTTGAAAGCTTGGCTTCGGCAATTAATTCCTCCAAAACTCGCTGGCTGGTATAATCTGCAATGGGCAGCCCGTCAAAAGATCGTGGAAAGTCCATGCTTCAATTGCTTCTCGTAATAATTACTTTCGGAAATTTACGCGCCGTAATCAGAATTTTGTGGCGTTCCCTTAGCCGTTCTGGACAGGAGGAGCAAGCGACTCGAACCGAATCATTCCCGACCCAATGTGCCGTCGTGTTTCCCGTTCCGAACCAGAAACCAGTGGCCAGAAACTGTCTCTTACCCGGTCCATTTTAAAGTACAGCCAAAAGGTATAAAAGGAAAATCCGACGGCAATCGACGACGAGAAAATAGTCCTATTAATTTCGTTTAAACAATATAATTTTATGCTACATTGGACGCTTTTATATATATCCCTTATCTATTTTATGGCCATTATCTCTTCAACCTTCATGCTGCGCCACCAGGCTTCGATCCCGTACAAAGAACGTCACGTTCTCCAACGCGTCGAAATCTCCTGGTAACAGCGCTGTACAAAAATTCTTCAGTAGTACATTTCCGCACGTATACGCTGGCGCCGGCCTTGAGCGTCGACGTGCCGCCGAACAGAATGCCCACGATCATGGCCGAAATCGTATTGCCGGCTTCCAGCTGCACACCGCTTCGTTTCGGTAAAACACGATATTGTTTTTCGAATACAATTGCTCAAGGGTGGATGGAAAAAATCCCCGGCGTTCCGGAGCGCGAGGCGCTCGTCAACTCGTAACGACCCGCGCGGAGGGGGACGCCTCGACGATGTTCAAATCCGGAGAACGGGCTAAATCGATGAACCGTTCGCCCCGCATGACGAGCGGATTGGCCGGGTCGTTCGCGTTCACCCGCACGATGCGGGCCCGCCGGCCGTCGGACAACAGCACCTCGTTGCCGATCAGCGCTTCCATCGCTTTGCGCGTGAACAAATCGACGATCAACGGATCGAATTGGCCGAAGGCGCCGTTCGACATTTCCTTCACGACTATGTAGAAAGGCTGAGCGCGTTTGTAAGGCCGATGCGAAAGCATGGCGTGGAACACGTCCGCGACGGCTACGATCCGGCTGAACCGGTGCGTCTCGCCCGTAAGGCCGTGCGGATACCCGCTGCCGTCCATCCGTTCGTGATGCTGCAGGGCGGCGATCGCATGCGTTTCGGAGAAGCCCGGCACGTTCCGGATGAATTCGTACCCGAGCACGGTATGTTTTTTGATGAGCTCGAACTCTTCCGGACTCAATTTGCCCGTTTTCGTCAGCAGCTCGGCCGGCAGCTGGGCTTTGCCGACGTCGTGGAGAAGGGCGGCGCCCGACAGCAGCTCCAGTTCGTCCTTCCCGAAGCGCAGCCATTTTCCGATCAGAGAGGACAGCACGGCGACGGCGATGCTGTGCTTATGCGTGTAATCGTCCTTCTCCTGCAAGGCGGAGAGGACGTGGTACAGCGTGCAGGTTTCCGTCAGCTTGCGGATCGTCGGGAGGACGCGCCTGCGGATTTGATCGAAGTAGACCGTCTCCGCGTTGGCCGCGCTGCGAAACAGTTCGCTTACCTCCGCCATCGCTTCGTCGACCATGCGCCGCGCGGGAGCGGGATCGTCCACGTCGCCGTCCCGCACATCGACATTCAGGCGGCTGAAGACGATCGCATGCCGTTCCGTCAGCACTTCTTCCGCCTTGAGCAGCAAAGAGCCGCCGGGCGCAATCATGTTTTTGTTCAACTTTTTCCCTACATACTTCATGATGGATTCCGGGATGCCGCGATTCGACATGGCGTTCACCCTCAAACCTCGTGCTGCGCCACCAGGCGTTGATCCCGAACGAAGAACTTCATGTTCTCCACCGTGTCGAGAATCTCCTGGGAATAGCGCTGCACGAAAATTCTTCCGTCGTACATTTTCCGCACGTATACGCTGGCGCCGGCCTTGAGCGTCGACGCGCCGCCGGACAGCCCGCCCACGATCATGGCCGAAATCGTATTGCCGGCTTCCAGCTGCGAGCCTTTGCACACCGCTTCGTTTTGGTAAAACACGATATTGTTTTTCGAATACAGCTGGCTCTGGAGCACGCCCTCTTTCCGGATCAGAATATCCCCGTTGGACATGACCGTGGACAGCTGGCATTTCGGAATATCCATCTGCACGACGGTTTCCTCGCTCCGTTTGATCGTTTCGGACGTTTCGCCGAGCATCTGCTGAAGCTCGTTCAAGAACGCGATCGGATCGACCTGAAGGAAGCAGGAGGGACGAAGGAGCGCGAGCAGCCGCTGCTTCAGCGTCTCCAAATGTCCGCTTTGAATGTTCTGGATCGTCGCGATGCAGCCCAGTATCTCCTTCGCGCATACCGGGATGTCCTTGAATTTCGTGTCCGCCAGCAGCTGGAGCGATTGCCCGGAGGGAACCGACGCCCCGCGGGAAGCGAGCGTGTCGGTGAGCATTTTCCACGCGTTGCGCAGCGAGAGCAGCTGCTCGTTCAATTTTTTCGTGAAGTTGTACAGCCGGTTGTACAGCACGCCGAAGTGGCCGGAGTACAGCTTGCCGCCGATGACGTTGCCTTTGATGAAAATGCTGCCGGTCGCCGTGACCGTGGCGTTATACACGCTGCCGAACACATGGACGTTGCCCAGCGCTTCGACGACCATGCCGTCCGTGACGTCGCCGTAGACGTACACGTCGCCGGAGAAAAAGATGTTGCCCGTCTTCAAGTCGACGTTCCCCGGAACGACGTAAAACGGGTTGATGCTGACCAGCTTGATGCGTCCTCCGCCCGTAATGCGCGGACGGCCTTCTTTCAACGCGATGACGTTCGTGCCGTCCACGATCTGCGTGTGGTCCTTGGCGACGAGGATCAAATCCTTCGCTGGTCTCGGCTCGATGACCGAGCCGAAAATATCATAACCGGCCTCCCCTGCGATCATAGGTATTTTGCGGGCGACGGTTTCGCCCTTCTGCGCGGATGGGATCTTCAAATGATTGCGGAAGTCGATCGAGCCGTTCACTTCCTCGAAACTGCTTTCTACCTTCTCGTTGAAGAGCAGTTCGATTTGGGCGTCTCGGCTTTGTACCGGGGGACGGCCCTCCGCGATGACGACCGGCTTGTGCGTCGGCTGCAGCAGCTCCGCTTCGATCGCCCTGCGGTTGTACGAGAACAATTTTTTTTCGTGGAGTACGGTTTGGACGTCGCTCAGCTCGAGCTCCTGCACGACGCGTTCGGGGTCTTCGACGGCTTCGACGACGAGCTCGCCGCTCGCTTCTTGGTCCAGCAGTTTCCAGGCGAAGCGCCGCTTCGCGAAGAGATGAAACCATGCAGTCATGCGGTCGTCGGCGATTTCGATTCGAAACAGGGGCTCCGGCGCGACGGACCATTCGATCTCGTCATCCGGATGAACGACGACGCGCCCCTTCCTCGGCACGCCATTGACGCGAAGCTCGACCGGATCGACGGCTTCGAGGATGACGGGGCTGTTCTGTTCGTCGGGGACGAGGCGAATGTCCCCGTTCTCGATTTTGGCGGCGCTCATGCCGAAGCGGAGGGAGGGATCGTCGGGCGCGCTTTCCTCCGCTTCGAGGCCGCCGAGATCCAGCTTGTTGATCAGCCGGATCATGTCCTGTTCCGATAAGGCCATAGGGCATATACCTTCCTTTCCGAAAATAAAAGAAACTACCCCAGCGGGATAGTTTCTGCCCTAATCCCTACTTTTCGGTAACCCGGCCACCATAGATTCGTCATCCTTAGGTCCGAGGCTTTGCGTCTCCGCCTTTCGACGGATTTGCCATTATCGAAGCAGTGATATATTTGGTTGATAGAGCGATTTCGAATGTTGTCGATTTTTTGTAGGTAATGTTGATTATAAGCGCATTTTATTCGACAGTCAACAATTGGTATTTTAGAGCGGAAGTATGAAGATAGACGTGGAAAAATCGGGCGTTGGCATTATTTTTGCGGGATGAAAGCGCTGGTTTTCAGGGTCTTATTTCCTATTTACATGGGGGTTGTCCGTCATGCTCCGGCGGGGGACGGCGGTGTCGAATTTTGCAATCGAACGCTCGCCGGGGGGTTACCCCAGCGAGTCGAGCAATTGCGCGAGCGGCTTCTCCTCGAACGACCGGAGCCGGGCGTCGTAGCGCTCGAACTGCAGCGCCTCCGTCATCGGGTTCGGCACGATGACGCAGCGGACGCCGGCCGCGACCGCGGACCGCGCGCCGTTGGCGGAATCCTCGAAGGCGACCGCTTCTTCCGGCGCGACGCCGAGCCGCTCCGCGGCGAGCCGGTATAAGGCCGGGTCGGGCTTCACCCGTTCGACGTCGTCTTGGGTGCACAGCGTTTCGAAAAAGTCGGCCAACTCATGCGTTTCCAGGAAAGGTTCGACCCAAGAACGCGGGCTGCTCGTGGCGAGCCCGATCCGCAGCCCGAGCTCGCGCGCCTCCCGCAAATAGCTAACGACGCCTTCCCTCGGCCGCAGCGCGGCCGCTTTCTCGTGGTGGCGCAGAATCGCGGCCTTCTTGATGCCGTCCAACACTTCCTCCGAACCGACCTTCTCCATGATATAGCGGAACATGCCGTCGTCGTAGGTGCCGATGCCTTGGGCGAAGACGGACAGCGGCAGCTCGACGCCGTGTTCGGCGAGCGTTTCCCTGAAGCTCTCGTACCATACGGATTCCGTATCCAAAATCGTACCGTCGAAATCGAAAATTACGGCTCGAATCATCAGCTTTTCTCTCCTCCGATTATGCGCAAAACTGAGCAAAACAAGTCTTTCTCTCTCGCTTCTCGTTTGTTAGGATGGTAAAGTATAAGGCGCGTTACACGCCCGGCGAGTTACTGGCATTTTACCATACATGCGCGGCAAAATCTTGAAGGCAGGTGATTTCCGTGTCGTTATCGCGAACCGTCGTCAAACGGCAAATTCGGGACCGGCGGAGAAGGTGGCTGAAGCGGGCGTTTTGGCTCCTTGCGACGGCAACGCTCGCGGGGACGCTGGGTTCGTGGCTTTGGGATTGGACCGGCACGCCGGTCTATTTAGAATAGGAGGCTGCGACGGATGGGCATTTTGCGGAACGATTGGGAGCAGCAGGTAGGCGACCAATTCGAGCAGCCGTACTATTTGCGGCTTCGAGCATTTCTCAAAGAGGAATATCGAACGAAGACGATTTATCCGGAACCGCACGACATTTTCAATGCGCTGCACGCGACGCCGTACGGATCGACCAAGGTCGTCATCCTCGGGCAGGACCCGTATCACGGGCCGGGGCAGGCGCACGGGCTTAGCTTTTCCGTGAAGCCCGGCGTGCCGTCGCCGCCGTCGCTGCAAAATATTTTCAAAGAGTTGAGAGACGACGTCGGCGCGCCGATCCCGAATCACGGCCACTTGGCTTCGTGGGCGGAGCAGGGCGTGCTGCTGCTCAACGCGGTGCTGACCGTGCGCGAAGGGGAGCCGAACTCGCATAAGGGACAAGGCTGGGAGACGTTCACGGACCGCGTCGTCGAGGCGCTCAACGCGCGCGAGGAGCCGCTCGCGTTCGTCCTCTGGGGAAGCCACGCCCAGGCGAAAGGCGCCCGCATCGACGGCGGGAAGCATCTCGTCATCCGTTCGCCGCACCCGAGCCCGCTGTCGGCGCATCGCGGGTTTTTCGGCAGCAAGCCGTTTTCCCGCATCAACGCGTGGCTTTCCGCCCAGGGGCGCGAGCCGATCGATTGGACGATCCGGAATCTTTAAGCGGCGCCTTCGCCGTCACATCGCTTGGTCCGCCGGCGTCGTGACGGGATAGGGCCGCTTTTTCACTTTAATCGTAACGACGCCGCCTTTGCCGAACACCTTCGTTTCCGCATGGAACGCCGCCTCGAACATTTTTTTCTTCTCTTCGAATTGGGCGACCGACATGCCCGGCCTCAGGCGGTAACGGAACACATAGTACAGGTCGTCCTCCGTGGCGGACAGCGACAGCAGCAGCGGGAACAGCTTGTCTTTGCGGGGCCTCACGTACAGGTTCGTCAGTTCGAACGTTTGCCGCATGCGGCGAACGTACCGGCTGCGCCAATGCGAGCGCCACGCCCCGTACGCGATCAAGCCGGCCGCGGCGAGCCACCACCACCGCTCCGCGAAGCCGCTCGCCCCGGCCAGCCACGAGCCCCCGCCGGGAAACAACGCCTCGAACATGCGCCTCTCCTCCTTTGCGACCGCAACCGGTCTCTTTGTCCCATTGTATTCGCCCTCACCCCGGGGTTATGCTTGCGCTCCCAGCGGGCCTTCTGGCCCCGCCGCAGAAGGTGTTTCCCGCACCAAAGTTTGGTACAATGATCAAGTAAAGTCAGGATACGTATCGGAGGTGCCGAAGAGAAGTGAAAATGAGAGTTTCCAGTGTGCAGTACCATCTGCATACGATCCAGAGCTTCGACGAGTTCCGCGCGCAGGTGGAGCATTATGTGAAAACGGCGCAAGAGTTCGGCACGGAGTTTTTACTGTTTCCCGAGTTTTTCACGACCCAGCTGCTGTCGATCCCGAACGCGGCCGGAACCGCGAGCGGCATCGAAGAGCTGCCGAAATATACGGAAGCGTACCGCGAGCTGTTCGTCCGCTTAGCGAAAGAAACCGGCATGTATATTATCGCCGGCACGCACGTGTTGGAGCGCGGCGGTTATTTGTATAACACGGCGCATTTGTTCAAACCCGACGGGACGGTCGGGGAGCAGCCGAAGCTGCACATCACGCCGACCGAGGTGACGGAGTGGAACGTGCGCGGCGGCGATTCGTTCCAAGTGTTCGAGACGGAGAAAGGGACGATTGCGATCCTTACGTGCTACGACATCGAATTTCCGGAAATTGTCCGGATGGCGAAGGCGCGGGGGGCGGACGTCATTTTTTGCCCGTCGTGCACGGACGACCGCCATGGGTTTTACCGCGTCCGGTACACGAGTCACGCGCGCGCCGTCGAGAATCAAGTGTACGTCGTGACGGCCGGCACGGTCGGCAGCCTGCCGACGGTCGACTTCATGCGGCTCAATTACGGCCAATCGGCGATTCTTGCGCCGAACGACATCCCGTTCCCGCCGGCCGGCATCATTGCCGAGGGCGTCGTGAACGACGACATGATCGTGACCGGCGATTTGAATCTGCAGCTGCTTTACGAGGTGCGCGAGCGGGGCAGCGTCACGACGTGGCGCGACCGCCGCACAGATTTGTACACCGACTGGAAGTGAGGCGAGCGTAATGGCGGCATATCGCTCCGAATATTTCGCGTTCGATCGGGAGGGCCGGCCGATGAAGGCGGTCATCCGCAATTACGGGCCGGACGATTTCGACGCGCTGATCGACATTCAGCGGGAATGTTTCCCGCCGCCGTTCCCTTCGGAGCTGTGGTGGACGAAGGAGCAGCTCGCGTCCCACGTGCGCTTGTTCCCCGAAGGCGCGGTGTGCGTCGAGGCGGACGGCAAGCTCGTCGGCTCGATGACCGGCCTCATCGTCCAATACGACCCTGCGGAGGCGGCGCACACGTGGGCGGAGACGACGGGCGAGGGCACGATTTCGACGCACGACCCGAACGGGGACACGCTGTACATCGTCGACGTCAGCGTCCGCCCCGGGTACCGCCAGTACGGGTTCGGCAAAGCGATGGCGTACGCGCTGTACCACCTGGTCGTCGAGAAGAAGCTTAAGCGGCTGCTCGGCGGCGGGCGCATGTCGGGGTATCATCGGTACGCGGACGAGCTGTCGGCGGAGGAATACGCGGAGGCCGTCGTCGCGGGGCGCCTCAAGGATCCCGTCATCACGTTCCTCCTGCGCTGCGGCCGGACGCCCGTGCGCGTCGTGCCGAACTACTTGGAAGACGAAGAATCGCGTAATTACGCACTGTTGATGGAGTGGAAAAATCCGTTCATTCGAGAGTAGAGGAGATAGAGATATGGAATATATCCGCATTCAAAGCATCGAAGACCCGCTGTTCGCCAAAATGCACGCGCTGATGGGCACCATTTTCCCGCCGGAGGAAGTGCTCGAGTTTTCGCTGTGGGAAGAGCCGCTCAAGGATCAAGGCTTGCGCGTGTACGTCGCCGTGCACGAGGGCGAAGTCGTCGGCGCGACGGAGTACCGGTACTACCCGGAGATGCGCGTCGCGATGACCGACTTTACGATTATCGGGCGCGAAGGGCTCGGCATCGGGCCGTTCCTTGTCAAGCATCGATCCGCTGATTTGGCGGAATGGGTGAAGCGGACGGAAGGGCCGATGCTCGGTATGTTCGCGGAAATTTACAACCCTTACGCGGTCGAGGATCTCGGGTTCGGCGGCGTCAAGCCGATGAACCCGTACGTTCGCCGCGAGGTGCTCGCGCATCTCGGCTACAAGCGATTGGACATGGACTACGTGCATCCGTCCTGGCAGGGCGACGGCGAGGCGGTCGGCGGGTTGAACTTGGGCTTCCAGCCTGCCGACGACAGCATGGACAGCCTGCCGGGTTCGTTGATCGCGCGCTTCCTGCGCACGTATTATGAGATTTTGAACCCGAAGCCCGCCGCGTGGCTTTCGATGGTCGACGCGGTGGAGAAGCGGGACAAGGTCGCGCTGCTGCCGCTGTAACCGGCGGGCGGCCATCGTTCGGCGCCGTCGCGGATCGTTCCGCGGCGGCGCTTGTTTGCGTTTGGGCCGGAGCTGGGCGCCGCTTGTCAGCTGGGCTTCTTCGTGCCCGACGTGGATAGCCTCTACGGTTTGCTGCATTCGCCAGCGATCGAAATTTCGGAAACCTTTTTCGGCTCCGACTCGTATGATTGTGTAAGAACGCGATACATATAGGAGGATGGTTGGGATGTCGTTTTTCAATCGGGTCATGGCGAGCATCGGCATCGGCGCGGCGCAGGTCGATACGGTGCTGGAGAAAAACCGGTACGCCCCGGGCGAGCTCGTCCGCGGCGTCGTTAAAATCAAAGGCGGCAACGTCGAACAGCAGGTCGATTCGATCTACATTTCGGTCATGACGCAGTACGTGAAAGAAGTCGACGACCGGAAAGTGTACCAGAGCGCGGAAGTCGCCAAAACGCGCGTCTCCGAGCCGTTCCTCGTGAAGCCCCAGGCCGCTTCGGAAATTCCGTTCTCGTTCGAGCTGCCGCTCACGACGCCGCTGTCCGTCGGACGGACGCCGGTTTGGCTGAAAACCGGGCTCGACATCAAGAGCGCAGTCGACCCGACCGACGACGACAAAATCGAAGTCGTGCCGAACGCGGCAATGCAGGCGGTGCTCGACGGCGTCTCCGAGCTCGGCTTCCGCCTCCGCAACGCGGACTGCGAATATGCTCCGCGCTTCGGCTACGGCGCGTTCGTCCAAGAGCTCGAATTCGTCCCGATGTCCGGTCCGTACCGCGGCCGGTTGGACGAACTCGAAGTCATCATGCACCCGAGAGGCGACTCCATCGATTTGTTCCTCCAAGTCGACCGCCGGGCTCGCGGGCTGGCCGGCCTGTTCTCCGAAGCGCTCGAGATGGACGAAACGAACGTGCGCTTCACGCTCGACGCCGCGACGCTGTCGCGGGGCGCCGGCGCCGTCGCCGCGCAGCTCGACGCCGTGATCCGGCGTTACTCGTAAGCCGGTTCGGATGAGGCCGTTCTTATGATACGAGCGATCATTTTCGATTTGGACGGGACGATCGGGGATACGCTGCCGCTGTGCATCGCCGCGTTCCGGAAGTCGATCGAGCCGCTCGCGGGCAGGGCCGTGTCCGACGAGGAGATCGTCGCGACGTTCGGCCCTTCGGAGGAAGGGACGATCCGGGCGCTCGTTCCCGATCATTACGAAGAAGGCGTCGAACGGTATTTGGCCCATTACCGCGAATTGCATCCGATGTGCGGCCGCCCGTTCGACGGCATCGCCGACATTCTCGATTTCGCGAGAGCGCGCGGCGTCCGGCTGGCGATGGTGACGGGCAAAGGCGCGAGAAGCACGGACATTACGCTGGAGGCGTTCGGCCTGCGGCACGCGTTCGAAATCGTCGAAACCGGCTCGCCGCACGGTCCGCGGAAGGCGGAAGGCATCCGCAGCGTGCTGGACCGGTTCGAGATCGAGGCTGGGGAAGCCGTGTACGTCGGCGACGCGCCCAGCGATATCGAGGCGTCGCGGAAGGTCGGCGTCGCGATCGTCTCCGCCGCGTGGGCCGGCACCGCCGACCCCGAGGCGCTGCGGGCGCTTGCGCCCGACGAGCTGTTTACGGACGTGGCCGGCTTCCGGCAGTATCTCGAACGGGTATGCTGATGTCGTCAGTTGAATGGAACTCCCCCGCTTCGGCGCTCGCGCCGGGGCGGGGGTTTGCTTGCGTCGGGGGAGGAGGGCAGTTGCGTTGCTGGGGGGCCGGGCCGCCCGTGGCTCCGCCGCTGCCCGCAATCCTCGCCCGCAGCCGCTCTCTGGAAACCGCTCCCTTGGAACTAGGTTTCCGCGTCCGCTTCCCGCACCGCGCTTCCGCGTCTGGCCATCTGCACCCGCATCCCCACCCGGCAACCGCGCCCCGCAATCCAGCCCGGCCATCCGCGCCCGCATCCGCGCCCCGTATCCGCACCCCGTATCCGTGCCCCGCAATCCATTCCCGACCATACGCGCTCGCATCAGCGCCCCGCAATCCAGCCCGGCCATCCGGGCCCGCATCCGCGCCCCGTATCCGCTCCCAGCATTAGTGCCCCGCCATCCGCGCCCCGCATGGATAGTACCCCCTGCACATTAATGCCCTGTCCCTTCGTGACACCGGGTTCCGCTAGGTACCGAATACCCGGTAATGCGCCGATTCGTCGGGCGATGCGGAAGGAGCGATCCGTCGTGCGCCAGCTTTTGCAGCCATAAATAAGCCGTTTTTCGAGTAACGCCGAACCGTTGAGAGACATGCTGCACTTTAATGATCCCGCGTTGGACGGCGAGCGAAACGATCTCGGATTTCCGTTTCGCCCAGAGGTGATCGACCGTGGAGATTTGGCAGTGGTGGGCGACGATCAAACATTTGCCCACCGCTTGCACGAGCTGCCTTCTGCAAAGCATCGGCTTCTTCATCACCATGTTCGCGGTAAACCGGACTAGGATCCATCGACCGCTTAAGACGAGGTCGTTTTGCCTCTCTTGATGGTCGTCGTACTGCTGCGCGGTTAAACCGTCGACGTGATACCTATAGCCATCGATTTCAATGATGATACGGATGTCGCCGGATTCGTAATAGAAATCGAGAAACCGGTTGCCTCCTTTGTAGTCTTTGACGCGAAACTGGGCGTGGAGCCCGTTGAAATTGAACGAAAACTCGGGTCCGAAGACTTGGTCTAGAAACATGCATTCGATTTCGTTCAACCGCGTGTCGATTCCGCCGCGCCGGAACTTCTCCTCCACGGACTCCACGTACTTTCTGACCTCGGGGTGCATTCGCCTACCTCCTCTAACAAATAAAAAAAGCACGCATGGATCCGGTTAGGTTCCATGTGTGCTTCACATTTAGTTTTATTGTAGTAGGGCGGGCGGAGGTTGTCTAGAGCAAAATCCGTTCGTCGCGCCGTGGCAAGCGGAATGGCGGGCTGCGTCGAGGAATATGGGTAGGAGGTACGCGAAATAGCGGAAGGGTAGTTACATAAGTTGGGTAGGAGGTACACATAATGGCGGCGGGGAGTGCGGTGGAAGCGCAGGAGCCGGCGGTTATGGGTACGAGGTACACAAAATAGCGGAAGGGTAGTTACATAAGTGGGGCAGGAGGTACACATAATGGCGGCGGGGAGTGCGGGGAGAGCGCGGGAGCGGGCGGTTATGGCTAGGAGGTACGCAAAATAGCGGCAGGGTGGTTACATAAGTGAGGCAGGAGATTCCCATAATGGCGGCGGGGAGCACGGGGGGAGAGCGTGTGCGGGCGGTTATGGGTAGGAGGTACGCAAAATAGCGGAAGGGTAGTTACATAAGTGGGGCAGGAGGCACACATAATGGCGGCGGGGGGTGCGGTGGAAGCGCCGGAGCGGGCGGTTATGGGCAGGAAGTATGCATAATAGCGGAAGGGTAGTTACATAAGTAGGGTAGGAGGTACACATAATGGCGGCGGGGAGTGCGGGGAGAGCGCCGGAGCGGGCGGTTATGGGCAGGAGGTAGGCATAATAGCGGAAGGGTAGTTACATAAGTGGGGCAGGAGGTACACATAATGGCGGCGGGGGGCCAGAAAGAGAGCGCCAAAGCGGCGAATGGACGAGCCGAATTTTGCTTCCGATCGAGCTTTTCGGGTAAGATGTGAGTGAACGCAGGGAGGGACCTCACCATGAACGTTACGATCGGCGCCCGGGTCGTCAAGACGGGCATCGCCGTCGCATTGGCCTTATATATCGCGCGGCTCGCGTTCCCCGAAAGCGTCACGATCGCGGGGGTCGCGGCCATTTTCGCCATCCAGCCGTCCGTGTACCGCTCCTGGCAGCATCTGCTCGAGCAAATGCAAACGAACACGCTCGGCGCCATGCTGGCGCTCGGCGTCAGCCTCGTCCTGCCGGTCAACGAGGTCGTCGTCGGGCTGACGTGCATCGCGGTCATCCTCATCACGCTGGCGCTGCGGATGGAAACGACCGTAGCGCTGACGCTCGTCACGACGATCGTCGTGCTCGAGGCCGGCGGCGAGTGGATGTATGCGCTGGAGCGGTTCGGCACGATTCTCATCGGCATCGGCGCCGCGTTCCTCGTGAACGCGATCGTCATGCCGCCGAATCATAAGAAGCAGTTCCTCGACAGCTACCGCGACGCGCTCGGCATCATGTCGCTGCTCATTCGCACGGCCGTCAGCGACGAGCTGAAGGAGCGGGAAGCGAAGGCGCAGCGCGACCGCCTGAACGATATCGTGCGCAAGCTCAACGAGCGATACGGCATGCTGGAGGAGGAATGGCGCAAATGGCGGCGATTCCGCTCGCAGCCGAGCCGGCACCTCGTCGTTCACAAGCAGATGGTGCGCGCCATGACGATCGGGCAGCTCGTGCTGGACGCGGTGGAGACGCACTATTTTCCGCAGCGGAAGGACGAATCGGCGGATCGGGAATTCGACGACCGGCTCGAAGAGCTCATTCGGTACCACGAGTATACGCTGCTGAAGTACGAGGGGAAAATGAAGCCGGGCGACCAGCTGTACGAGCGGATCGGCGAGCAGACGGAGAAGCTGCTGCGGGACGCGATCAAGCAAACGGAAGGCGAGGCGAACGGCAGCGTCTCGCTCGTCGTCGTCGCGTCGGCGGTATACGAGTACGGACGGCAGCTGCGCCGGCTCGACAAGATGATCGGCAACGTGCAGCACTCGGAAGACGGAATAGGCGAATAGCACGAAAGAAGAGCCCCGGACAGCCCGCCGACAGGAACATCGGCAGCCTTCCGCGGGCTCTTGCTGTACGTTCGGGATTACCGGTTCCCGCGGTGCAGGCGATGCTGCAGCTGACGAACATGGCTGCGCTCCGCCTTCTCCTCGTTGGCGCCGGATACCGGAATATGCGCCTCCGCAGCCGCCGTCCGGTCGCCGTGCACGTCGTCCGGCCACTCGGCGTAAGATAGCGCCGTCATTTCGTACTCGACCTTGCCGAGCTGCGGGTCCATCGGGAACGTTTCGCCGGCCTTCAGCTCCACTTCGTGGCCGTAAGGGTCTTTGTATACGGCGTTCGTTTCGACGCGATCGCCGGACATCGGATGCATATGCTTTTCGTTTGCCAAGGGAAAGTCCTCCTTTGCGAAATCGGCCGTATCGGACTTAACTTTCCCCGGGCGGACGGTTTTCATTACGCCGGCGCCGGCTCGACGATAGGAATGTACAGATCAATCACCGAACATTCGTCGTCGGGACCGTAAAACCGCTCGTCGTACCATTCGAAATCGATGCCTTCCGTCGGCTGCAGACCCTGCGCCGGCAGCCATGTGTCGTGAATGCGGGCGAACGTTTCGGAAATGCGGCTTACCGGGCCGCGGTGCGGGAACACCGCGTACGTTTGGGCGGGTACGTCGATGACGTCGAAGCCGTCCGGCAGCCCGTCCGTCGACGAGACGCCAACGCAGGCCGCGTAGGTAATTCGTTCACCGTCGAAATCGTAGCATAGCCCAAAGCTGACGTTCGGATTCGCGCGATGCGGGATCGCGCCTTCCTGCGGCAAAAAACGCGCCCACACCTGACCGAACGTCGGCGACGCGCATACGTCTCGCACCGCGATGCCCGCCGTCTTGAATCCATCGAGTTTCACAATGTTCGCTTCCATCGCTCTTCCTCCCGAAATGTCGGATGCGGAAGCTTCCCAGCGTTCGAGTTCCGCGTCGATGCGCCGGAGCAGCTCCGTCTGCGCGTCGATCGTCGAGCGGACCCGGTTCGCCTGCTCCCGCAGGACGGGGGCGAGCCTGCTGTGGTCCGACAACGTGCCGCCGGCCGAGAGCTCGCGGATCGTCTCGAGGCCGATGCCGAAATCCCGCAAAAACAAAATCGATCGCAGCCGATGAAGTTGATCCGGCGTATAGTATCGATACTGGTTTTCCGGATGCACCTCCGCAGGCACGAACAGCCCGATGTCCTCGTAATGGCGCAGCGTTTTCGGCGTGACGCCGCATAGCCGCGCCATTTGGCCGATCGTCAATTTCGTCATGAACCGTCGGTCCCCTCTCGTACGAATCGACTTGCAAGAGCATCGTACAACATTTCCCCAAGGGCAAAGTCAAGCGATCCCGAGCGAAAAAGTTCCCGCTATTTCATCACGTCGAGCAGCAGCGCCTCCGCGGCGTCGTCCCGTCCGTCCCAAGCGGCCGCGAAGCGCACCTCGTGGGACACGCCCATGATGTCGTAGGGCGCGATTTTGTGCTGGCGGGCGGAGCCGACGATCAAGGTGTGGAGCCGAAGCGACACGGCGCTGCCGAGCTCCGCCAGCTCCTCGCGGACGGGGGGCGACACGGCGCCGATGCCGTCGGTGACCATGACGAGGTCCGCGTCCGCGAACGCGCGCCCTTCGCGCACGAGCTGCATGCCGCGCCGCAGCGGGGCGTCGAAGTGCGTGCCGCCGCCGAAGGCGAGCTGGGACAGCTTGTAAAACGATTCCCAATCGGGGCGGCGGTGGAACAACGGCCGCTCGACGAGCTCGCCCTTCGCGCCGAACAGCAGCAGGATGAAGTCGCGCGATTCCGACAGCGTCAGCGCCGCGAACGTCATGACGAAGATTTGCGCAAGCCGCAGCTTCGCGCCGCGCATCGAATGCGAAGAATCGAGCAGACAGATGACGGGACCTTTGCCGTGCTCCTTGGAAGGGGAACGGGCGCTGTATGTCATCAGCTTGCCGTCGAGCCATTTTTGCAGAAAATAGGCTTCGTAATCCGGATCGGCGAGCAGCGAAGCTTCGCTCGGCAGCATATGCGCGAGGTCGCCGGAGAGGCCGAGCTCGTCGTACCGGTCCGGCGCGGTGCGCGTCCTTATTTCGCGCCGGATCCGATGGAACCGCTCGGCGCTGCGCCCGACCTCCTGCGCCATGGCGATCAGATCGGGATGCCGCTTCAGCCGCTCGACCCACTCGAGATAGCGGCCGTACGACTGGCGGCGCAGCTTGCCGAGATCGCTGCCCCAGCGGCGATTCGCGAAGCGCAGGCTCGCCTGGATGAGCTCGTCGAGCGCTTTCGTCTCGCGTTCCTCTTCGCCGAGCGACTGCTGCAGGGAACCGTTCAGCCACGCGCCGAGCTCGCGGTCGAGCGTGTCGAACGCCGCTTTCTCCGCCGCTTCGAGCCGATCGAGCGCCTTCTGCCGGCCGGCGAGCTCTTCCTCGGCTTTCTCTAGCTTCTTCTTCCATTTCTCGCGGCGGACGAAGTCGGTGCGCATCGCCTCCCGCAGCTCGAGAATGCGCTCGCGCAGCTCGGCGATTTCCGCCTCCGCGAGCGGCTTCGCGTCCGCGGCCGACTGCCGCTTCTCGGCTTCGTGCTTCGCTTCCTCGAGCCGATAGCCGATCCGCTTCAGCCGCTCGAGCTGCTCCGCGTCCATGCGCTCCGCGAGCGTCGCCTCCCGGCCCGCCTCCGACGAACGGCGTCCGTCCTTCTTGCGCCCCGACGAAGAGGAGGCGTTGTCGCCGAAATCCATGCCCGCGCCGCCGGAGGCGCCCGGCGTTTCGCCGGCGCCGGGCAGCTCCCGCTCCGCGAGCGCCGGCATCTCGCGCCGGTCTTGCTTGCGCCGGGCGGCCTCCTCGGCGTATTTCGCGCTCAGCCATAACACAGCCTTGAGCGCCGTTCGGAACGAAGCGGGCGCCGACCCTTCCGTTCGCGGGCGCAGCACGGCGTACAAATATTGCCGCATCAGCGTCTTCACGAGCCAGCGGTGGAACGGCGGCGCGTCGCCGCCGCCCGCCTCCTCCGACGGATGCGGGAGATAGAAGCAATAGAAGACGTCGGCGAACAGCTCGTCCGTCAGCCAAGGCGCCTGCTTGCGCGCCGTGCGGACCCGCTCGCGGGCGTCGGCGTCCGCTCCCAGCTGCCGCTCGAACACGTACCGGTCGACGCCGGCGTGCCGGATCATAACGTAAAGTCGTAGTCGACGCCCGGCATCGGCGCGTCGAACAACGAACGATACAATTCCATCATATCGTGCAGCACGCGCTCCCCGCGGAGGCGGGCGCTCACATATTTCGCCGCGGCCGCGTTCGGATCGGGCAGCAGCGCGTTCAGCCGCCGCAGCTCGTCCGCGCGTCCGCGTTCGCGTTCATGAAAGCGGACGAGCGCGCGTCGCAGCGACTGCCCCTGCGTTTCGAGCTCGTCTCGGCATTCGGCGAGCAGCGCGTCGGCCGCCTCGGGACGGGAATCGGCCTTCCCGGATTTCATTTCCTTTTTAAACTGATATCCGTAAAGCTCCTGCTTCCGCGCGGACCAGCGCGCAAGCGTGGCGGCGTATTTGTCGAGGGCGAGCTCCGCTTCCGACTCGACGGCGAGCGCGGCGTCGAACGCCTCCTCGAACCATTCCCGGACGGCGGGCAGCGCCTCGGGCACGTCCCACAGCATATGCGGCGTAAATACCGTATCCCAGATGGACACGGCGTCCCGGCCGTTGAGCGCCGCGGAGACGCGCCAGACGTCCCCGATTTTGCGCAAGCGGCGGTCGGAGACGGGCATGTCCCGCTCCTCGGCGGCCGTCTTCAGCCGATATAGGAAGAGCACCATCGGCTCGGGGAGCGCGA
The DNA here is from genome assembly GCF_035645195.1 of Paenibacillus sp. Classification (NCBI taxonomy): domain Bacteria; kingdom Bacillati; phylum Bacillota; class Bacilli; order Caryophanales; family Paenibacillaceae; genus Paenibacillus; species Paenibacillus sp. The sequence continues at coordinate 106,720 of NZ_DASQNA010000017.1, forward strand.
CGCGGCGCGAACGCTCGCGCAGCGCTTCGACGTCGGCGGCCGACAGCAGCGCGGGCACCGGCTCCTGCGGCAGCGAAAACATGCGCTCGTAGCTCGAGAGATGCTTAAGATAGTCGACCTCGTACCGGATCAGGAACCGATCGTACAGCGCCGACAGCCCCTCGGACGCCTCCGGCAGCTCGTTGGACGCCGCGATCAGGCACAGCAGGGGAGACGTTTCCTTCATCTGTCCGTTATAAAACACTCGTTCGTTCAACAAAGAGAGGAGCGCGTTCAAAATCGCGCTGCCGGATTTGAAAATCTCATCGAGGAAGGCGAACCGCGCCGCGGGCAAAAATCCTTCCGTTTGGCGGACGTAACGGTCCCGTTTCAGCTCCTGCAAGGAGACCGGGCCGAACACTTCGTCCGGCGTCGTAAAGCGGGTCAGCAAATATTCGAACCAGCCTTCGCCGCCGAACAGGCTCGAGAGCGCCCGCGCCAGCTGCGATTTCGCGGTGCCGGGAGGTCCGAGCAGCAGCACGTTCTCCCCGGCGAGCACGCCGAGCAGCGCCAGCCGGATCAGCTCCTCGCGCTCTAGAAATCTCGCTTCGAGCTCCGCGATCGCCGTTACCGTGTTTCGTTTGACAAGTTCCATTCGGTCAGCCCCCATTCGCATTCGCAACATTGCCGCACGCTATCCATTGTAGCAAACCGAACGCCGTTGCGCTTCCCCGGAGACGCGGCGAACGCTCATCGGGGAGGGGATGGGCGGCCTGAGGTTCTCGAAATGCGAACCCTAGGTCACAAAAATGCCGATCCGCTGATCACGTCGAACAAATCCAACCATACCACCGTAAACACGACGGACAATCCGTACGTCAGCAGCGGATGGCGTTCGTGGAGCAGCAGCATCGGAAACAGCACGCAATCGAACAGGATCGACCAGCCCATGCTCCATCCGTACTGATGGCGAATCAAGCCGATCTCCAAATAACACCATTCGACGACGCTGTAAATCACGATCCACTGCGCGACGTGCAGCGCGAGCCTGCCCGGGTGCCCCCGGGGCGCCCGCGAAAGGAACAGCAGGACGGTGGCGGGGAAAATGTAAAACGTGTAGAGGGATTCGGCCAGCGCGTGGTGAGCGACGATCCGGTCGCCGTGCAGCGCCCAAAGCAGACGGCCTTGGTTCAAGTAATGGTACAGCAAATTGCAGACGCAAAAATACAAGATTGTTGCATGATACCGCCGCCAGTGTCGAAGGTCGGCCCATTTCCACAATGCGAAGGTGACTGCACCTGCGATGGCTAGGTGCACAGGGAACATCTCCTTTGTATTCCTCTAATTACCAGTACCATTATTTTGAAATAAAACCAGTAAAATTATACTCATGGGCCTTTGGCGCGTCGGGAAACGGTCCGTCCGGCATGATTCAGTTCTCAAGCCATATATTTAAGGAGGGAAAGCGCGGAAAGGGGGATACGGCATGTTCGAGCGGGACGAAGAATGGAGGGAAGCGGCGGCGCTGGCAAGCGCATACGGCATGCTGGCCCGGTATTACGAGCATCGGGACGAGACGGCGTACGGGTATTATTTCCAGAAGCATCGGCGCTATGTGGAACGGCTGGCGGCGCTGGCGGAGCGCCGCGATCCTCCCGGCGGGCGCGCGGACCGATCCGCCGCCCTCGCCGAAGGCGCCTCGGCGGACGCCTCTCCGGACGCCTCTCCGGGCGCCGACACCGCTCCGGTCGATACGTGCCGGGTGAGGGCGTTCCATGCCGTCGCGGGCGGGGGGGCGGCCGATGTGTCGTTGAACGGCAAGCGGTGGCTGCAGGCGATATCGCCCCAGGCGTGCACCGACTATTTCACGGTGCCGGCCGGGCAGTACCGCGTCGAATGGAAGGCCGGCGGAATCGCGTCGTCCTTCGTTTGGAAGGCGGCGGCGGGCGCGTCGTACACGATCGCGGCGACGGGCGCCTCCGACGCGCCGTCGTTGTTCGCGTACGCGGATTTCCCGTACGCGCCCCCGGCTACGGCGCGCGTCCGGTTCGCGCATTGGTCGCCGGGCGCGCCCGCGCTCGACGTCGCCGCCGTCGGCGGCCCGTCGCTATGGTCGAACGTCCGATTCGGGCAGGCGACCGGCTACGTGGCGCTGCCGCCGCGGACGTACGAGTTGGAAGCGCGCGAGGCGGGCGGCGGGCGCGTCGTCCTCCGGGCGCCGGGGCTGAAGCTGGCGGCGGGCGTCGCGTACACGCTCGCCGCCGTCGGCTCCGGGGACGGAGCGGCGCTGGACGCGAGGCTGCTTCGGGGCTGACCGTGCAGGGAGACGAAACGCGCGAAGGCGCATCCTCCTTCCGGAGCGATGCGCCTTCGTGCGTTCCGACATTATTGGAGCAGTTTCGACGGAAACCACAAATAGAACAAGCCGATGAACAGAAACAGCGCGGCGCTCACGAGGAACGGCACGGACAGCCCGAACGAGTCGGCGATGATGCCGCCGATGACCGGACCGATCATGACGCCGATGCCTTCGACGGTGGAGAAGAGCCCCCAGCCGACGCCCTTCTGCTGCGGCGGGACGAACTGCGCGAGCAGCGCGTTCCATGCGGGCAGCACGGCCGCGTACGAAACGCCGAGCACGATCGCCCAGAACAGGCAGACCCACAGCGTTTCGATCGTCGTGATCGTGTACAGCGCGAACGCGAAGCTGATGAACCCGGCGATCAGGAACCACTTCTTGCCGAGCTTGTCGCTGAGCCGCCCCATCGGCACTAACGCGATGACGGCGCACGCGCCGCCCGTCAGCAGGAAGAACGAATACTGCGAGTTCGTCAGCAGCAGGTTGTCCTCGGCGAACGTCGGCAAAATCGGAAGCAGCATGCTCGCCCCGAGCGTCTGCAAAATCATGCCCGGCAGCAGCGGCTTCACGGCCTTCATATGGTGCGCCATGCCGCGGAGCTGCTCCGCGAACGGCACGGTATGCGCTTCGATCCGCCGGTTCGGCAGTCCCCACGATACGATCCAGGCGAGCACCGTCATGCCGAGCAGAATGAGGAACGAGCTGCCGTATCCGAACCAGTCGAGGAAAAAGTTAAGCAGCACGGGACCGAGGCCGAGACCGAGCATCCATGCCATGTACAGCATGCCCATCTGCTTGCCGCGCTCTTCTTCCGTCACGCTGCTCATGCCGACGATCCAAATCGGCGAGGCGCCGATCCCGAACAGGACGGAGCCGACGACGAGCATCCACGCGTGCACCGAATATTGCAGCATCAGCAGGCCGGCGACGGACAAGGCGTAGCACGATTGCAAAATCCATTGCAGGGGCAGCCGGTCCAGCAAATAGCCCATGCCGAGCTTCGCGACCGTATCGGCGACGTAATGCATCGTCACCGCGAAGCCGACCGTCGTCACGGTCAGGTACAATTCGTCCACCGCGAACTTCGGGATATAGCTGATCAGGACCGCGCCTCGCACGAATTCCACCAGAAAAAATATAAAGGCGAGGCGCGCGAGCGTCGCCGGAATCGCTAGTTTACGAAATGGACTCACTGGATACCCTCCTTCTTCCGAAGGTCGGGACCGCCGCCGCGGGATAACCGTCCATCGTATCGCGAATGTCGCGTACGATCGTTTCGGCCGAGTCCTGCTTCCTCAGGGCCGCGATCGCCCGCAGGGCGCGTTCCCGCCGCTCGGGCTGCTCCAGCAGGTCGCGCACCGCTTGCGCCGCCTCGGCGTCGGTATGCGCGACGATCGCGGCGCCGCGGCCGGCGAGGTATTCGGCGTTGTCCCGCTCTTGTCCGGGCACCGGACGCAGCAGGACGACCGGGAGGCCGCATTGGAGCGACTCGGTCAGCGTAATGCCGCCGGGCTTCGTGATCATCGTGTCGGACAGCGACATCAGCTCGTGCATCTCCTTCGCAAACCCGAGTACGCGAATGTTCGGGGCGTCCTCCGCGTATTCGCGCATCGTTGCGTACAGCGTTTCGTTTTTGCCGCAGACGACGATCAGCTGCGCGTCGGGGAGCGCGGCCAAAGCGCTGCACGTTTCTTGAAGGCCGCGCAGCACGCCGTACGAGCCCGCCATCAGCAGCACCGTTTTCTTCCCGGAGTCGAGGCCGTATTTGGCGTACAGCTCGCCGGACCGTTCGAGCGGACGGAAGCTGCGCTTCAGCGGAATGCCCGTCGCGCGGATGCGCGTCTCCGGCACGCCCGCGGCGATCATGTCCGCCTTCAGATCGTCCGTCGCGACGTAATACCGGTCGACGAGCGGATGCACCCAGCGGTGATGCAGCACGTAATCGGTCAGGACGGTGTAAATAGGAATCGCGATGCCGGTTTTGCGCCGCAGCTCCGGCATCGCGAGCATCGGGAACGTATTCACGACGGCGTCGGGCGCCTCGCGCTCCAAAATTTCCTTCAGCTTGGACATGCCCCAGCTGTGGAACCAAGCGGAGAACCACGTATCGTTCCGCATTTCCCTCGTGCTGTAATACGACCATCCGTACAGCTCAGGGAATAAAGAATAGCTTTTAATATATATGTATTTCGTCAGCTCGTTCAGCTTCGGATACGCCTCGGCGAACAAATCGACGAGCACCGTCGTGCAGCCGCCGATCGATTCGAAGCGTTCCTTCAGCGCGCTCGACACCTGGATGTGGCCGTCGCCGTAGCTGGCGTATAAGATCAGAACCTTCTTTTGGGCTAACGTCACGTCCGTCATTCAGCTCCTTGTCGTGTGGAACATGCATGGCTCCGTTGTTCATTGTAACTCGAACGGATCGGAATTGCACACGTCTCCCGGAGGCGCTCGCCCCCGTCTCGGGGCGGGGACGGGCGCCGCGCCGTCCGCGGCGAGCACGTAACGCTCGAATAGCGCGAGCGGATGCTTCCAGCGGCTCACCTTCGGTTCGCCCGCGAACGCCGCCACGAGCCGCCGCTCCGGCACGGCGAAGACGAGCTGCCCGCCGTGTCCGAGGGCGCAGCGGACGACGTCGCCCGTCGCGGCGCGGGCGATCCACCAATGCCCGCCGTAGCGGCCGAAGGCGGGCAGCCCCTCGCCGCGCGGCGTCCACGCGAGGCGCACGTAGTCGGCCGGCAGCAGCCGCCGGCCCTCCCATACGCCGCCGGTCGCGTGCAGCCAGCCGAATTTGGCGAGCGCCTCGCCCGTCAGGCGCAGGCCGATGTGGCCGACCGTATGCCCTTGGGGGTCGGCGTCCCAGCTAGGCGGCGCGATGCCGAGCGGCCCGAAGAAAGCTTCCTGCGCGATCTCCGCCGCAGGGCGGCCAGCGGCGGCGGTGACGGCCGCGGACAGCAGATGCGAATCGGCGCTTCGGTACAAGAAGACGCCTTGCAGCTCCGGCCGCACCGGCAGCCGCAGCGCGAACCGCACCCAATGGCGGGAGCGGTGCATGCGCGGCACGAGCGGCTCGCCGAGCCGCGGTCCGCTCGTCCAATGCAGGCCGGACGCCATCGCGAGCAGGTCGAGCGTCGTCGTCGCGAGCAGCGCCTTCGACGCGGCGCGGGGCGCATCGGCGGGGAACAGCTCGCCGATCGTCGGGGCCCGCGCGCCGAACAGCCCCGCGCAGGCGGCCGCGGCGGCGGTCGCGCTCTTCGTCGCGGAGCGCAGGTCGAAGGCGGTCGCCGCGTCCGCGCCGCCGTAATAGCGCTCGAAGACGAGCTGCGCGTCCTTCGCGACGACGAAGCAGCGGATCTTCGGATATGCCGAACGGATCGCTTCGTCCGCCAGCCGCAGCCGTTCCGCGTCCAAGCCCGCCTCCGCAGGCGACGCCCGCCCCCAAACGAGCGAGCCGGCGCGCGGGTCGAAGGAAGGCGCCTCCTCGACCGGCAATCGATTGCGCGGCGCATCCATGCTGCCTAGACACCTCCCGTAACGTCCTTTATATGGAAGAATGCCCAAAAACGCAAAGGTTTTTAATCCGTTCGCCCAATTTTTGAATCGTGAAAAATAAATTAAGGGACATAATAATCTGAATATTGTATTATGGATATATAGATGCATTACTGCCTGACCTACCTCGAGCGACAAACTACTGTTACGGAGAGGAGCAAGCTTATGGCTGCAAAAGGAAGTAATGAAGTGAAGGACAGTGTGAGAGAACTGGTTCGGATCTATAGGCCTGCTAATCCGCGTAAGTTTGTGAAAGACTACGTCAAGAAATATCGGATCCCGGGCGGATACGAGGACGTCTTGACGCGACTCGTAGAAGTTGAAATGTCGAAGCTGGGAGGATCGGTTTCTTAAATATAGCTGTACGAAAGACCGCCGAACGCATGCGTTCGGCGGTCTTTCGCGTTCATGAAGCGTCGAATGGTTTACATCGATGGCCGGGCGGCGCCGGCGTCGAGTTCCCCTGCTGCGGGGGGCCGAGGCTCTCGCTCCGGCGAGCCGTGCCGGTCGCCGCTGTACCGGAGGAACAGCGCGACGCCGGCGATCAGCAGCGTGCCCGCGAACGCTTGGAGCGGCGTCAGCCGTTCGCCGAGCAGCGTCCAGGCGAGCAGGGAGGCGCCGACGGGCTCGCCGAGCACCGCCATCGAGACGGTCGTGGCGCCCGCGTACTTCAGCAGCCAGTTGAACAGCAGATGACCGAACACGGTCGGGACGGCCGCCATCAGCAGGAAGACGACCCAGTCCCACTCAGCGTAACCGAAGAACGCGTAGCCGGCGGCTCCGTTGTAGGCCGCGAACGACAGCGCCGCGGCGAGGAACACCGTGTAGCTGTATAGGAAGGACGAAATGCGGCTGCGCAGCGCTTGGCCGAGCAGCATATGGACGACGACGGCGAGTGTGCCGAGAATCGACAGCAGGTCGCCGTACAGCGCCGTGCCGGACAAACGAAAATCGCCCCAGCCGATCAAGACGGCGCCGAGCAGCGCGACGCTCATGGCGATGACGGCGGAGCGGCGAATGCGCTCGTGGAAAAACACGAGCGCGCCGATCATGACGAGCACGGGCTCGAGCGTCATCAGCACGGTGGAGCTGGCGACGGTCGTGTACCGCAGCGAGCCCATCCAGAGCAGAAAATGCAGCGCGAGCATGAAGCCCGACAGCGCGAGCAGCGCCCAATCGCGTCCGGACACGCCGCGAAGCTCCTCGCGGTACCGGATCAGGAACGGCGTCATGCCGAGCAGCGTGAAGAACAGCCGGTACATGCCGATGACGGAGACGGGGGCGTCGGTCCATTTGACGAAAATCGCCGAGAACGAAATCGCGACGATGCCGACGAACAGCAGGCCCCATTGGAAGGCGCGGCTGCGAGATAAAGTCGATTCCAAAGCGGGCAATCCTTTCTGACCAAAGTTCAATTGTAAAAGCGACGTCCCCTAGTATAGCAGGAAGCTGACAGCCTGACTATCGGCATCGAACCTTCGCCGGTGACAAGTGGATGCGTCGGGGTAACGTGATCAAGTTCGCGAATATCGGCGAAGAGGGCGGGGCCCAAGCGCAAGGCAAGGCGGCAAGCTTGACCGGGCAGCGCAAACGTCGGAAGCGGAGCGGCGGCCGGGGCGAAAGGGGCGGGGAGCGGGAGCGTAAGCCGGATTGCGCAGCGCGGAACCGCGGCGCGAAGGCGAGGCGCCGCGCCGTCGCGTACCGGAAGCGCGCGCAGAAAAAACCGACCGGCATGGCCGGTCGGCCGAGGGAAGCTGCCGCCCGCTGGCAGCGCTGGCGGATTATGCGGACGCCTGTTTCGCGGCGTCCTTCTCCTTCTGCGGCTTCTCCTTCGCCGGGCGAAGCTCCCCGCCCCGCGGCTGCTCCATGGCGCATTGCCCGCGGAGCACGCCGCCTTCGGACACGTGCAGCGACCCGACGACGATATCGCCGTCGACGCGCCCTTTGCTCGTGATGGTCAGCTTTCCTTTCGTTAGGACGCTGCCTTCGATTTTGCCTGCGGCGAATACGCTGCGGGCGGCGATGATCGAGCGCACTTGAGCCTTTTCCCCGATGAAGACGTCCCCTTGGCACTCGATATCGCCGACGACGGTGCCCTCGATCCTGAGGCTCGCCGACGTGACGATTTTGCCCTCCACGACCGTGCCTTCCCCGATGAACGTATCGGTGGCGCTCACGTTCTTGGAGGCTTTGCGCGCGCCGAACATTACGCGTCAACCCCTCTCGATCGGATGGTTAGGTTCGTCTTAGAGACAAGATATGACGCGATCGGCGCGTTTAGACTTCTGGTGCGTTTTCCGCCTCGGGGGCGAATCGCGCTTTCGCTTCTTTGTAGCAGCGGCGGCATACCGGCAGGTAGCTTTCGTTGCCGCCGATTTGAATTTGTTCGCCGTGGAAAATCGGGGTACCGTCCTTATACCGCATGTTCATCAGCGCTTTGCGGTTGCAGTACCAGCAGATTGTCTTGATCTCCTCGATTTTGTCCGCCCAAGAAAACAGCGCGGTGCTGCCCGGGAACAGCCGGCCCAGGAAATCGGCGCGGAGGCCGTAGCACAGCACCGGAATTTTGAGCTTGTCCACGATTTCGGTCAGCTGTATCACCTGCGGCTCGGACAAAAACTGCGCTTCGTCCACGATGACGCAATCCGGCAACGCTTCGCGCGTCATGCCGATCATATCCGTTCGCTCGTCGACGACGATCGCTTCCTTGTGGAGCCCGATGCGGGACGTGACGACGCCCGTGCCGTAGCGCGAATCGATCGCGGGGGTGAACAGCAGCACCGTTTTCCCCTGCTCCTCGTAGTTATGGGCCACGCGCAGCACTTCGATCGACTTGCCGCTGTTCATCGTTCCGTATCGGTAATACAATTGAGCCATGGTTAACTTCCTTTCGTCGCATTCACAATTCTTCATATTATAGCAAAGGTCAACGACGGTTGTCCCTAACAAATCTAGAAACGAGGTCTTGTCGAATATGTCCAGCGAACATCGTTTGATCGAAACCACCGAGGCCGCAATCGGCCGGCCGGTCACCGTCTCCAGCCTCGCCGCGGACCTGCGGGCGCTCGGAGTCGAGGAAGGCATGACGCTCATCGTCCATTCCGCCATGTCGTCGCTCGGCTGGGTGGCCGGCGGCGCGCAGGCGGTCATCGAAGCGTTGCAGCGCGCGGTCGGGCCGGCGGGCACGCTCGTCATGCCGACGCATACGGCCCATCTGTCCGAACCGTCCTGCTGGCGCAATCCGCCCGCGCCGGAGTCGTGGTGGGACGCCATACGCGCGGAGATGCCCGCCTTCGACCCGGACGCCACGCCCGTCTACGGCATGGGCGCCGTGCCCGAGACGTTCCGGCGCATGGCCGGCGTGCGGCGCAGCCTGCACCCGCATGCGTCGTTCGCGGCTTGGGGAGCGCACGCGGAGCGGGTGCTCGCGGGCCATGGCGAACGGCCCGAGGCGCTCGGCGAGCCGCTTGGCGACGCATCGCCGATCGGCCGCGTCTACGAGCTTGGCGGCTATGTGCTGCTGCTCGGCGTCACCCACGAGAACAACACGTCGCTGCATCTCGCCGAATATCGGGCGAACTACGGCCCGAAGCCCGTCGAGACGTGCTGGGCGCCGATCCGCGTCGACGGGGAGCGCCGGTGGGCGAGCTATGTCGACATCTCCTTCGATACGGACGATTTCGAGCGGATCGGCGAAGAGTTCGAGCGCGGCACGGGGCTCGCGCGCATCGGCCGGGCCGGTCTCGCGACGGCGCGGCTGCTGCCGCAGCGGCCGCTCGTCGACTTCGCGGTCCGGTGGATGGAGCAGCACCGAGGGGAGCGTACGCGCGACCTGTAACCTTTCGGCTATCCTTTGCGTCTAAAAAAACTGGAAAGGTTTACCGATAAAGAAGGTAAAGATTCGCAAGGGAAAGCTTGAGAGGAGATTTGCAAGAGATGGGTTTCGCATTCGTTCGACGCAAGACATGGGTCGCGCTGGCGCTGGTCATGGCGCTGGCCGCATCCGCCATCGCGCCGGCCTCCGCCGCCGAGGAAGCCGCCGCGCAGCAGGTCGTTACGGCGCTGGAGCTGGAGAACGATTCGGACGTGCATTTGTACGTCGACCATGACACGTACCAATTGAAGGCGCTGGCGACGGTGCAGGGCGCTTCGGCGAAGAAGGACGTGACCGCATCGGCGGTATGGGCGTCCACCAGCTCGTCGATCGTGAAGGTGGACAAAGGGAAGCTGACGCCGGTCGGCGCAGGCACGGCGAAGGTGAGCGCGAAATACGAAGGCAAGACGGTGTACGCGAGCGTAACGGTAGAATATATGTACGACGCCGTCCGTCTCAGCGAGGACGGTCCGGCGACCGTCGAGCTGCGGGACGAGCCGATCCGATTGACCGCGCAAGCGGTAGAGTCGAACGGCACGGCGTTCGACGTGACGACGGCGGCGGTCTGGTCGTCGAGCGACGCGTCGGTCGCGACGGTGGACGGCGGCAAGGTGAAGCTGTTGAAGAAAGGGACGGCGACGATCACGGCGAAATACAAAGGCCGAAGCGATTCGATCGTGTACAACGTCACGTCCCCTTACAAATCGCTGGCCCTCGAGTACGACGGCGGCTCCGAGTTCGAGTTCGTCGTCGATCAAGCCGGCGTCGAATTCGAAGCGATCGCCGCGCTGATCGGCGGCAGCTTCGAAGACGTGACCGAGGAAGCCAAGTGGACGAGCTCGAACGGCGCGGTCGCGGCGGTGGAGGGCGGCAAGCTGACGTTCAAGAGCGCCGGCGTCGCGGAAATCGCGGCGTCGCGTTTCGGACACGAGGCGAAAGCGACGGTCGTCGTGCGGCTGCCGTATCAGGCGCTTCTGCTATCGCCGTCGAAGCCGCAGTACTTGTTCGTCTCCGATGCGCCGGTGCAGGCGAAAGCGGAAGTCGCCAACGACTTCTCGTCGCGCATCGACGTTACGTCGGCGGCCGCGTGGACGACGTCCGATCCGCTCGTCGTCACGGCGCAGGGCGGATTGATTCGCCCGCGGGGCGTCGGGGAAGCCGAGGTGACGGTAACGTATAAGGGGCTGTCCAAGAAAATGAAGGTCGTCGTCATGCCGGTCGTGAACGGCCTTGCGCTCGACGAAACCGAAGTCACGCTGTACAAAGGCGAAGTAACCGCGTTGCCGGACGTGTACGGAGAAGATTTGAACGGCACGGAGGTGTCGTTCGCCGACATCGCCGAATGGTCTTCCGCCGACGAAACCGTCGCAACGATCGAGAACGGCAAGCTGAAAGCGAAGAAGCCGGGCGAAACGACCGTGACGATGACGATTCGGGGCGAAACGGATACGCTTAAAGTCAAAGTGCTGGAGAAAGCGCTCGCGCTGCTGCCTTCCGCGGCGGCGATGTCGCTGGTGAAGGGCGAAACGGCGCCGAAGCCGACGGTCAAAGCGGTGCTTGAGAACGGCGTCGAGATCGACGTGTCGAACGATATCGAGTGGGAGACGTCGTCGCCGAATTTGCTCCTCGCGGACTCGACGGTGAAAGGGCTGCTGCCTGCCAAAGTGACGCTGACGGGAACGTATCTCAACAAAAAGGTATCGATCCCGGTGACGATCGAGGACCGAATGACGAACGTGACGGTCGACCCGGCGGAAATCGAATTGAATCCCGGCCGCAGCAAGACGATCAAGGTAACGGGCAAAGACTCGACCGGCAAGTCGGTAACCTTGACGAACAGCGTCCAATGGACGTCGTCCGCGCCGTCCGTCGCCGCCGCGAGCGGCTCCAGCGTCAAAGCGGTCTCCGCGGGGAGCGCGACGCTGAGCGCGACGTACCAAGGGCAGACGCTGAACGTGAAGGTGGCGGTCGTACCGAAGCTGCAGAAGGTCGAGTTGTCGGAAAAATCGCTGAAGCTGACGTCCGGGGGAGCCCAACGTCTGCAGCTCATCGCCTATTACGATGACGGAACGACGAAGGATGTGACGGCGCAGGCGGTATGGTCGTCGTCGAACGTTAGCGTCGCGACCGTCTCGGCAGGCCGGGTAACCGGGCTCAAGAAAGGCAGCGCAGCGATTAAGGCGAAATTCGGCTCCAAAACGGCCAGCGCGAAAGCGACAGTGTCGCCTTAACCGGAACCGGCTGCAGCCGTTAGAAATGAAGACCGAAGCCCCGGGCTCTCTCAGAGACGCTCGGGGCTTTCGTCGGAATTGGCGGTCTAAGGCAGCGCCCATTGACACATCCAACTGTAATAAATATAATAACAGTAAGCTATTCGTTGGCGAACAACGCGAGGGAGACGTGGAATATGAACAGCGAATTTACGATCGCGGTGCACAGCCTCGTTCTTCTGGCTTACACGCCGGACCATATGGCGACCAGCGAGAAAATCGCCTGCAACGTGGCGACGCACCCCGCGCGGGTTCGCAAAGTGATGGGTTGCCTCCGTAACCGGGGATACGTCTCTACGAAGGAAGGATTGGGCGGCGGATATTTGCTCAATTGCGATCCGGATCAAGTGACGCTCGCGGAAATTTACCGCGTCATGTGCCCGGGTTCGATCAAGCCGACCTGGCAGTCCGGCAATCCGGAGGAAGCTTGCATGGTCGCCGGCAATATACAGTGCGTCATGGATCACATTTTTTCCGATGCGGAGCGGCACTTGGAAGCGTATTTCGAAGGGCTGACGATCGGAGACGTACTCCGGTCAATTCGCGATAAACAATTGGCCAAAGGGTAAACTCGAACGGAACGACGGCAGCGGGCAGCGGCCGAGCGTTTCCGCGGCGCAACTGTCACCGATATTGTTACAATATATATATATCTTCGCTTATAGGCGAAAGGGGGATGCAGGTCATGATGGAAGCAAGCAATAAAACGGGCGCTCCGAACACGGGGGATTGGGTTAGCGGGAAATCGCTGAACGACGAACGGTTCCGGGGGTTTGTACGGTTGTACGACCCGCTCGCAGGCATGTACGCGGTTACGGTCGTCGAATCCGATCATGCCGAAGCGGTCGGCCGCACCGTGTTCGCGAGAGAATCGCAGGTGAAGCCGCTGCCCGAGGAGCCGATGTCTCACCCCGAGGCGCTGCGCTCGTTGATCGACGTGGCGCTTGCGATTCGCGACGAATCGTGGTTTTACGAGCTGACGGCCGAGCTGCTGACGCTGGAAGCGCGGCGGGGCGCCGTGGCGGCTTCCGCGTAGCTGCGGAGTCGCCGCTCTTTATATACTAATTTATAGATTAGGTGGGATACCCATGGCTATCGTCAAAGTGAGCGATGCGGCGCTGCAAGAAACCGTAGCGAAGGAAGAGTTGGTGTTGGTCGATTTTTGGGCGGCGTGGTGCGGACCTTGCCGGTTGATCGGGCCGGTGCTCGACGAGGTGTCGGAAGAAGCGGGCGAGAAGCTGACGATCGCGAAGCTCAACGTCGACGATTATCCGCAAGCGGCCGCGGCGCACGGCGTCATGAGCATTCCGACGCTGAAGCTGTTCAAGAACGGCGAAGAGGTCGACACGGTCGTCGGCTTCCAAGGGAAGCGGGAATTGATGGAGTGGATCGGGCAGTATATGAACTAAAAAACGTCAGGGACGGGTCGAACCGTCCCTGATTTTTTTTGCGTCTTTGACGCGAAACGGGGAAGATTGACGAGTTTTTGCGAACGCTACATTACAATTTCGTTACAGCCGACAGTGTTCGACAAAAGCACTCATGACCCGACGCCGTTCTTCGTTTACAGGGCCAACGGTACAATCTATACTTTGAAAGGGGGCTGAGGACCGCCCTCTTAACCTTATCGAACAGCGGTGAAGAATCTATGGAAACGCCAGACGACCATAATGAAAGCCGGCCCTTCCCCTTCGATACGATTCGAGAATGGGTCCCGGATATGAGCATCGTCGAAGACGGGCGCTTTCTCGTCGTCTCGCGGGATATGTTGCAATTGCTCGGCTATGGGGAAGACGATTTGACCGGGGAGCGGTTCGATCGCGTGTTCCGCATGAACGCGGCGGATCGGATCGACGAATCGCGTCCGTTTCGCGCGCGCGCGAAAGCCGCCTGCGCGAACGGAGCCGGCCTGCCGGTCACGATGCATATAACGGCCACAACGTCCGGAGCGAAGCGCTATTGGCTCATTCGCTCGATCGAGCGCGCGGAGCCGGAGGCGCGGTCGGACGTTGCCGAGCGGTACCGCGCCGCCTTCGAGCAGTCGGGCATCGCCGCGGCGCTCCTCGGACCGGACGGGGCGGTGCGCGAGAGCAATCAGGCGTTCCGATGCCTGCTCGGCCTTCGCGACCAGGAGGAGCCGCAGACGAACTTGGCGGCGATGCTCCCGATCGAAGACGCCTATACGTTTCGCCAAGGCTGCGCCCGGCTCGCCGCCGGCAGGACCGGCGCCTTCGAGATGGAGGGGCGGCTCTCGCACGCCTCCGGCCGCTCGCTGCGTCTGCAGCTTCGCGTCGCCGCCGTGTCGGACCGCGCGGGGCGTCCGGACCGGTTCATCGTCCAGCTGCAGGACGTCGCTTCGCGGAGGGAGGCGGAGGAGCGGCTGCGCCGCGCGGAGCAGCGGAAGATGGCCGCCCGATTGGCGGCCGGCGTAGCGCACGAAATCCGCAACCCGCTTACCGTGGTCAAAGGCGCCGCCCAAATGATGCGCGAAACGGACAAAGACAATTTCATGCTCGGCCTGCTTCTGTCCGAAGTGGAGCGGATCGAAACGGTCGTCGACGACTTTTTGCGCATCGGGGAAGACGAGCCGCTTCGCCTGTTGAAGGCGGATTTGAACGCGCTGGCGGCGGACGCCGCCAAAGGGCTGGAGTCGTTCGCGCGCCATAGCGGGGTCCGCATCGAAACCCGGTTCCCGTCGGAGCGGTGCATGATTTGGTGCGACGCCGTCATGCTGAAGCAGGCGCTCGGCAATTTGATCCAGAACGCGATCGAAGCGATGGAGGGCGGGGGTCGGCTGCAGCTCGCCTTGGAGCGAAATCCGGATAGAACCGTGTCGCTGATCGTTCGGGACGAAGGCTGCGGCATGAGCCCGGAACGGCTCGCGCGGCTCGGGGAGCCGTACTTCTCCAGCAAGGAGAAGGGCGCCGGATTCGGCCTCATGTTCAGTTATCGCATTATCGAAAGACACGGCGGCAGCGTGCAGGTGACGAGCCGGATCCATGCGGGCACGACGTTCGTCGTTTCGCTGCCGCTGTCCGTCCTGCCCGCGAGCGCGAGCGCGCACGCAGCGCCGGCCCCGGCCTCGAGCCCGGCGCTGGCGGGCGCCGCGGCATATTCCTAATTAACGAAACCGCCCGTTCGACAATCCGTCGGACGGGCGGTTCGCGTTTGTTTTGCGGAAATTAGAGTTCGCTGAGAATATCATTACCTTACAATAGCCAAACGAACGGGATGGTCAGCAGCGAAATAACGATGCCCGCGACGCCCATCGCGAGACCGGCGTAGCTGCCGGCTTCTTCCGCGTCGCGAAGCAGCTGCGAGGCGCCGATGCCGTGGGCGGCAGTGCCGATCGCAAGACCGAGCGGCACGTTGCCGTCGAGTCGCAGCAGGCGCAGCAGCGACGGCCCGAACATGCTGCCGGCGAGTCCGGTCAGCACGGTCAGCACGGCGGCGAGCTCCCCGGGGCCGCCCAGCATGCGGGCGAGCTCGATGGAGATCGCCGAGGTGGCCGATTTCGGCAGCGACGCGATTAGCGCTTCGCGGCTCCCTTGGAACAGCGACATAAGCAGCCAAGCGCTGCCGATGCCGACGGCGCTGCCGACGGTCACGGAGCCGAGAATGAGGCCGATGCGCCGCCGAATGTCGTGCCGCCGCTTATACAACGGTACGGCGAGCGCCACGGTGGCGGGTCCCAGGAAGAAGGAGACGAGGTCGCCGCCCTTCGCATATGTTTCGTACGGCACATCCAGCAGGAGCAGCAGCGCGATCAAGCCGCCGGCCGTCAGGAGAAGAGGATGCAGCCGAGGCCGTGCGGCGGCGATGCGCAGCGACAGCGCGTACAAGCCGATCGTGGCGGCGACGGCGAACGCCGGGGATTCCGCCCATTCCCGGAACGCGCTCATTTCGCGCCTCCCGGCCACAGCTTCGCCGTCAAGGCGGTCGAGACGACGACCGCGGCCGGCCCGAGCAGGAGCGAGGCGGCGATCGGCAGCCACTCGTCCCGCAGCAGCGGCCAAAGCTGAATCGTACCGACGACGATCGGCGCGAACAGCAGCAGCATATGCTTCATCAGAAAATTCGCGGATTCCTCGATCCACTCCAGCTTGACCCATCCAAGCAGCAATGCCGTCAATAATAAAACGAGGCCGATGACGTTGCCGGGCAAAGGCGCGCCGGCGATCCTCTCAACCGCCGATCCGGCCAAATGAAACAGGAACAAAATTGCGAGTCCGCGCATAGATGCCACCTCGATTTTCGAACGAACGGCGAATATCCATTCATTGTATCAAGGATCATTCGAGGCGTAAACGCATGTGCGTCAGGCGGTATGACTCCTTGAAGCCGGCGGCGGCGAGAACGTCATGAACGAACGGCTGCGAGGCGGGCGCCGCGAAGACGCGGCGGCGCGACTCCGGATCCGCGCCGGCGAATACGCCGCGCAGCAGCTCTCGAGCGACAGAGCGCGCCGTCTCCTCCGGCAATCGGGGATCGACGGCGTATTGAAGCAGCGTCGTCGCCGACGCGGCGCGGCGGAACAGCGCGTACCCGGCCGATACGCCGCTTAAGGACGCGACGAGCGCCTCCCCCGATTTGGCGGACTGCCAGCGCGTCTGCCACGCCGGCGGCTCGGCGGCGAAGCGGAGCTCCTCCAAGACGGACGGCGGGCGAAGGGAAAGGCGCAGCGCCGGGTCGTCCGCCGGCGGGCCGAAGTCGAGGCCGTCCGCCGCCTCCAAGCCGTGGAGCGTGTCGAACGGCTCGTAGCCGAACCCGCGGTACAGCCGAATCGCGCGCTCGTTCTGCTCGAACGCCTCCAGATACGCCGTACGCACGCCCGCTTCGCGGTATGTCTCTATCGCTTTGCGAAGCAGGGCGGGGCCGACGCCGGTTCCCCGTTCGTCCGGATGCACGGCGGTGCCGGCATTCCACGCGATCGTCCCGTCGCCGTCCGACCGAATCGCGTTCAGCAGCAGGCCGATCGGCTCCTCGCGATCCGCCGCGAACGCGACGAACGAGCGGTCCGGGTGCACGTCCTCGCTCCCGAACTTCACGGAAGCGAAGGCGCGCGGACTCATCGGAATCGATACGTAATAATCCGAAAAGCCTTCGTTCCAAGCATTCGTCGCGACGGACAAAGGCACATCCGATAAGGGAACCAAGCGCAGCATTCGCTCCACTACGACAGACCTCCAATAAAAGTTCTATGAATATCGAACAATATCTTTTGCTGGGAGAATACACCAACACCCGCAAAGTTGTCAATGGGCTATCGGCGCGAACGCAAATACCCCCTTCCGTAGCCGGAAGGGGGCGGACGCAGGGCGTCAGCGGGACAGCAAACGATCCGCCTCGATGCCCAGCTTTTTGAGCAATTCGATCGCTTGGTCTTTCTCGTCGTCGGTAAGGCCCGACATCGCCTCGTGCAGCGCTAAGGCGTGCTTCGGGAAAATCGTCTCCATCATCCGCTTGCCTTCTTCCGTGACGCCGGCGTACGTGACGCGCCGGTCCTCGGAGCAGTTGCGGCGGCTGACGTAGCCGGCGTTCTCCAATTTATCGATCGTATACGTAACTCCGCCGCTCAAAATCAACAGCCGGGAGCCGATTTGCTGAAGCGGGATCGGACCTTTATGATACAACAATTCCAAAACGGCGAACTCGGTCGGATTCAACCCGTAGCTTTTGATATCTCGGGTGGAATGCTCGCTTACGCTTCGGAAGGCGCGATATAAAATTCGAAACAATCGGAGCGACCGTTCGATCGCCATATCCTTTTCGTTCAAGCGGAAGTCCCCTTTAAGAACTATTTACATACCACTATAGGTAACGTTGGGCGCGGCGTCAACGCCTGGGGGAGCCCCCCCCCCCGGCGAATCCGCTTCCCGCGTGAAACGGCGCGGCCCGGGATATACTGACGATACGCCCATTTTGCGAATAGAAAGGAAGAAGGAAAGATATGTCTCACGATGCGATTCGTTTGCAATTTCCGGATATGCGCGCGGCCTCCGAGGCGTTCGAGCTGCTGCAGGAGCTGGACTATCGACCGGAGATCGTGTGCGAGGGCGAGCGCCCGGAGCTGGACGTACATATCGTGCGGAGCGACGTGCAGTCCGCGCTCGAAATCGCCCACGCGTACGGCGGGCATCTGCTGGAAGCGGGCGCCTCCCATCCGGCGCCGTTCCGGCTCGATTTGGGAGAGCTCGACATTCCGGCGCATACGGTGACGGAAGATTTCTCCGAGGATTACGCGGAAGGCATGACGAACGCGTATCTCGGGGACGACTTCGACGCGGCGAACGGCGGTTACGACAGCGGCTTGCGGTGAAAGGCGCAATACAGAAAGGCAGCTCCGCGAACGCCGGGGCTGCCTTTCTTCATTTGAGGCCGGGAGTTCAGGCGTTCATCGCGGCGATCAAATCGCGCAGCACCGCTGCCGCTTGGTCGTACTCGATCTGGCAAGTGCCCGCCGCCTTATGGCCGCCGCCGCCGTGCTTGAGCATGAGGGCGCCGATATCGACCGTCGCGGTACGGTTAATGATGCTGTGCCCGCAGGCGAAGACGCAGTTTTGCTTGTTGCGGCCGTCGACGATCCAGATGGACGCGTTCTGCTCGGGGTAAAGGGCATACACCATGAAGCGGTTGCCCGGGTAAATCGTGTCGACGTCGCGAAGGTCGGTAATAATGACGCTGCCTTCCGTACGCGTATGTTTCGCGATCATCTCGCGGAATTGGGCGTCGAGCTCGAAGTAGCGGTCGACGCGTTCCTTGACGTCCGGCAGCTCGAGGATGTCCTCGATCGGCATCGTCGCGCAATGTTCGACGAGATCCTCCATCAGCTGATAGTTGCTGATGCGGTAATCGCGGAAGCGGCCGAGGCCGGTGCGGGCGTCCATGATGAACGAGAGCAAGTCCCATCCTTTCGGGTTCAGGATGTCGTCAGCGGAGAACTGGGCCGCATCCGCCTTGTCGACGCCGGCCATAATGTCGTCCAGCTCGGGACCGAATCGATCGCGGCCGCCGTAATAATCGTATACGACGCGAGCGGCGCTCGGCGCCACGCGGGATTCGCCCTTGTACTGCGCGTCGGGCTGAATGCGCGCCTGCTCGCTGGAGTGGTGGTCGAACCAAAGACCTACGCCCGGGACGAACGGCAAGTTCGCCAAAATATCGTTCTCGCTGACCTCGATGAGACCGTCCTGCACGTCCTTCGGATGTACGAATTTCATTTCGTCGACCATGCCGAGCTTCTTGAACAGCATGGCGCACACGAGCCCGTCGAAATCGGAGCGCGTAATCAACCGCATCGCCTGAACACCTTCCAATATTTTATAGTCCGAATGGACTAGTATATTCGATGTATCGGCGCGGTTTCCTGCTTGCGCAAATAGTCGTAAGTAAAATTTGTTAAATATTATTTATGCGGCAATCCTGCGTTTTCCGCTGCGTACGCCGCGGCGCTTTTGCCCGCCGTGTAACCCGTCGCGAACGCCGCCGTAATGTTGTAACCTCCGGTGTAGCCGTGGATGTCCAGCACCTCGCCGCAAAAAAACAGCCCTTCTGTCAGCTTCGAGCCCATCGTTCTCGGATCGATCTCCTTCAAGTTGACGCCGCCGCCGGTGACGAACGCTTCCTCGATCGACAGCGTGCCGGACGCCCACAGCTCGAACCGCTTGCAGCGGTCGGCGAGCGTCCCGAGCGCCGCCTTCGGAATTTGGTCTGCCTGCTGATCCTCGGGAATGCCGGCGCGCTGCAGCATGAACAGAAGCATACGCTCCTGCAGGAGGGAGCGCAGCGCGTTTTTCGCGGTTTTTTTCGGCTCGGCTTGGATCAGCTCCGCGATGCGCTCTTTCGTTTGTTCCGCGTTCAGCGAAGGGAATAGATCGATCGTCAGCAAAATGTGCTTCGTCTCGAACTTTTTCCGCGCTTTGACGACGAATTGGCTGCAGCGGAGCGCGGCCGGGCCGGAAATGCCGAAATGGGTGAAAATCATGTCGCCGTCGTGCGTCACGATCCGTTTCCCCTTCGGGTCCCACACCGTCAGCTCGATATCGCGCAGCGAGATGCCCTGCAGCGTCTTCTCGCGGATGAACGGCTCGGCGGACGTGATCGGCACCTCCGTCGGATACAGCTCCGTGATCGTATGGCCCGCGGCTTCCGCCCACGCGTAACCGTCCCCGGTCGAGCCGGTGTGGGGGACGCTTTTGCCGCCGGTGGCGATGATGACGGTTTTGGCGCGGAACGTTTCGCCGGATTTCAGCAGCACGCCCTCGGCTCGGCCTTTCTCGTACAGGACGCGGTCGACCGGAGCGTTGACGCGGATGTCGACGCCGAGCGCGCGCACTTTGCCGACGAGCGCGTCGACGACGGTCTTCGCCTTGTCGGTGACCGGGAACATCCGGCCTCGGTCCTCCTCTTTCAGCCGGATGCCGAGCTCCTCGAAGAACGCGATAATGTCGCGGTTGCTGAAATGGCTGAAGGCGCTGTATAGAAAACGCCCGTTGCCGGGGATATGCTTCACGATCGTGTCGAGATCGCCGGCGTTCGTCACGTTGCACCGCCCGCCCCCGGAAATGCCGAGCTTGCGCCCGAGCTTGTCCCCTTTGTCGATCAGCAGGGTCGTCGCGCCGTGCGATGCCGCCGATACCGCCGCCATAAGGCCGGACGGTCCGCCTCCGATCACGATGCAGTCGTACGCGTTGCCGTTCATGCGCCTGTTCTCTCCTTGACTCGTTCGTAGTCGCTATCGTTACCGAATAGTATACCATGTTTGGCATGTTCGGCCGAAAGTCGGCGAATACTACATCGAGAACACCGACGGAAGGAGTGAGCGGGAAGATGGCGAACGGCAACAACAACAACGATTCGATGGCGCAGCGGCGTCACGAGCGGGAAAACGACGCGCGCCGGGGCAACGAGGACAAGGTGCCCGGCATCGACAAGAAGCTGAACGGACCGAACCGCCCGGCGGAATAAGGGAGGGGGACGGCTTGATGAGGAAGGACTCTACGACGAAAAAGGACGAGGTAACGAAGGTCGTCGTCGGCGGTCAGGAAACCGACGACATGGGCGCGAGCGTCACCGCCGATCGGGCAGGCCGCCCGGACGCCGCCGCGGACGCCGACGCCCCGG
Organism: Paenibacillus sp.; assembly: GCF_035645195.1. NCBI lineage: Bacteria > Bacillati > Bacillota > Bacilli > Caryophanales > Paenibacillaceae > Paenibacillus > Paenibacillus sp. Next base: position 127,877 of record NZ_DASQNA010000017.1, read on the forward strand.
AAGAGGTCATCGCTTCGCTCGGCGACCCGGCGCTCGATCCGTTCGAGATCGAGTTCGCGCCGGAGCACCGGGAAGGGCGCGGACCGCGCGGCGCGTTCGTGAACGAGCACGGCGTCGTCATCGGCGACCACGATTACGAATCGCCCCAATCCCCGTTGGAGAATTGGTCGAAGGATACCGATCCGACGGTCATGGCCGGGGACGAGTGGGTGCATCCGTATAAAGATATCGGGTTCCGAACCGAGGAAAACCGGGACTACTTCGAGAACAACGTTCCGCCGAAGGGCGGCATCTACATGCATCCGACGATCGACGCGGCGTATCCGTACAACGCAGAGGACGAAGTCGGCGAAGGCGAGAAGGCGGAGCGAGGCGGCGGCGCGTCCTCTTGAGGCCTGCGGGGGGCCGCGGACCTTGAAGGACCGCCAGTCCGACTAACGACAGGCGGGGCGGAACATGGTATAATAAACTTGGCAAACGCCAATGTTAACATATACCATGCCAGGGAGCGTGATATCCATGTCGATTACCTTCGAGATGTATATGAACGATTACATCCAACCGATGCGCGACGAGCTGACGCGGCTCGGCATTACGGAGCTCCGCACGCCGGAGGAAGTAGAGCAAGCGTTCGACAATATGAAAGGCACGGCGCTCGTCGTCGTCAACTCCGTTTGCGGCTGCGCCGCAGGCAACGCTCGCCCGGGCGTCGCCAAAGCGCTGCAAAGCGACGCGAAGCCGGATCATCTGTATACGGTTTTCGCCGGACAGGATAAGGAAGCTACCGCGAAAGCGCGCGAATACTTCGCGCCGTACCCGCCGTCGTCCCCGTCCATCGCGTTGATGAAGGACGGCGAGCTCGTGTTCTTCATCGAGCGCCATGAAATCGAGGATCGGAATGCGGAGCAAATCGCGGCGAAGCTCGCCGGCGCGTTCGAGCACTACTGCAAATAAATACGAAACCCCCCATCCGGTTCGCTGAAGCGCACCCCTTAGAATGGACATTGGAGAAAACCCCTGGTTTATCCGATGAATTCTAAGGGGTGTTTTTTATGGCGAAGAAAGGACAATCGTTCAAATCCTATTCACATGAGGTAAAGGTGGAGGCTATTCGATTGCATTTGGA
>NZ_DASQNA010000019.1 GCF_035645195.1 Paenibacillus sp.
TTTACTCACTTCTCGAATGGACTCGAACCTGGCTTGCTTATCCAACTTCCCTCCCCATGTAGATTTGGATTGAGCTTTTTTAGGTACTCAACCTGCGCTTTCAAGTGTGCATTTTCTTCCTCTACACTGCTGAAGTGCTTCCTTGTCCAACGTCCACGGTAGTCCTCGAAGCTTTCCCCACTTTGTGTTTTACGCACCCAGTTCAAGATCTGGCTTTCACTCATAATCCCCAGTTTCTCCATGATCTTAGAGTATGGCCAATTCTCCTCAACACGAAGACGAACTGCTTCAGCCTTGGTCTCTTCAGAATACTGGGTGAACTTTTGCCCTTTCTTTGGCGGCATAGAAAAATCCCCTCCGGTCAACAGTGTTTCATCCATGATACCATGGACTCTTTTTTCACTGTCTACCATGAGGGGATAATACCAACCATATGCTTATGGTTGGTGCTTTTTTCTTACGCCTGGTCATGCGGCACCTTAAGAATGTGCAACCGCTTTCTTAGGAATGAGCAATATCGAAACCGGATTAAAGCGTTTACAATTTCATTACAAGCAACGCAAAGGAGGGACCCCATGTGAAACCGCAAAAAAGAGCGTTGGCGACGATAAATTCCGCCGAAGGGACGTTGAGTGCGTCTCGTTCCTCATTGTTTTGGAAGCGCCTTAAGAATCAAAAGTATTACCAGCTCTTCGTCATCTTAGGCATGCTGTTTCTGCTGATCTTCGCGTACACGCCGATGTTCGGAATTATAATGGCCTTCAAAAGATACAGCATCGTCGACGGGATTTCAGGCATTTTCACGACACCCTGGGTAGGTTTTCAACATTTCAATGAGTTCTTCAACGACTACAAATTTGCGCAGCTGGTCGAAAACACATTGGCAATTAGCTTTCTAAAAATCTTGTTCGCGTTCCCGATTCCGATTTTGTTCGCGATCATGCTAAATGAGGTCCGGCACGCGTTCTTCAAACGTTTCGTACAGACGGTCAGCTATTTTCCGCATTTCATCTCGTGGGTCGTGGTGTCCGGTCTCGTCTTTGTGTTTCTGTCCAACGAAGAGGGCATCGCCAATCACTTTCTGATGCAGCTGGGGTTCATTACTAAGCCGATCCCGTTCCTCACGTCGGCGGACCATTTCTGGGGACTTGCGGTCGGTACGGCGGTGTGGAAGGAGGCGGGGTGGTGGACGATCATCTTCCTTGCCGCGATCGCCGGGATCGATCCCTCGTTGTATGAAGCGGCGCAGATCGACGGCGCCGGGCGATTGTCGCGCATCTGGAACATTACGCTGCCCGGGATGAAGAGCGCCATCGTGACCGTCTTGATTCTGTCGATCGGGAGCTTGCTGGGCGGCGGCTTGGTCGGCTCGAATTTCGAACAGTCCTTCCTGCTCGGAAATCCGATCAACAGCGACAAGTCGGAAATTATTCAGACGTACGCGTTCAAGGTCGGTCTCGCCGAAGGGCGTGTCGCCTACGCGGCCGCCGTGGACCTGATTCAAGCGGTCATCTCGGTGATGCTGATCTTCGGAAGCAACTACATCGCGAAGCGAGTCGCGAAGACGAGTCTGTTTTAGGAAAGGAGGCGAGCGTGTGCTGACTCTAAAGCGTAGAAGTCTAGAAGACCACGTCGTCGATAGCGTCAATTACGTGTTGCTGTTCTTCATTATGTTGATTACGCTCTACCCTTTCTATTACGTGCTCGTCATTTCGTTCAATAACGGCGTAGATACGATGATGGGCGGAGTATATGTCTGGCCGAGAGAATTTACCATCGTCAATTACACGACCTTCTTTTCGGATCCTAAATGGGTGACTTCGTTCGGCGTATCCGCCTTGCGAACCATTGTCGGAACGCTCCTCGGCGTCTTGTTTACGTGTATGACGGCCTACGGTCTAGCCTACAAGGATTTGATGTTCAAGAGATTTTATTTCCCGATGGTCATCTTCGCGATGTATTTCTCCGGCGGATTGATTCCGTACTATGTCGTCCTGAAATCGCTGGGATTGTTGAATTCGTTCGCCGTCTATGTCATTCCATCGATGCTGAACACGTTTTTCCTGCTCATCGCCATTTCGTTCTTTCGGGACATCCCGAGCGAGCTGGAGGAGTCGGCGAAGGTGGACGGAGCGAACGAGCTGACGATTTTCCTGAAAATTATCATTCCGATTTCGATGCCGCTGGTCGCGACGATGGCGCTGTTCCTCGGCGTCGGCCAATGGAATTCTTGGTTGGACTCCGCCTATTTCGTGCAAGATGATCGCTTGCGGACGCTAACCTACCGGATGATCGAAATTATTAATCAGAGCACGGCTCCGACGGAGCAGCAAGGCGCGCTGTACTCGGGTCAGGCGTCCGACGTCACCAGTTTCTCTCTGCAAGTAACCGCAATGGTCGTCGCCACGGTGCCGGTCATGTGCGTGTACCCGTTCCTGCAGAAATATTTCGTGAAGGGCATTATGCTCGGTTCCGTGAAGGGATAACGCACCCGGTCGGAAAAATTGGAAATATATTAAGGCTTCGCCTTGATATAAAATGGAGTTCATAGATTAGGGGAGGTTGTCTTCATGACAGCGGTAAAGAGGAAAGTCAGCCTGTTGGTAATAGCGGCATTGGTTATGTCGCTGCTTGCGGCTTGCAGCGGCGGCGCCGGCGGATCGCAAGGCGGCGAAGCCGCACCTGCGAACGAGACGGAGGCGCAGGAAGCTCCTAAGGCATCCGAAGGCGAAACCGCCGAAGTCGTGGAGCTCGACATGTTCGTCAACCATCCGTGGTGGCCGTTGAAGGATTGGTCCGGTTCCGTGCCGGAGGAAATTACGAAGCGCACCGGCGTGAAGCTCAACATTACGGTGGCGGCGGACGAACAGCAGCTTCCGCTCATGATCGCTTCCGGCGACTTGCCGGACCTGATCTTCACGGCAAGCGACATCGAGCGACTGTCGAATCCGAAACTTACGTATGCATGGGATGAATTGATCGAGCAGTACGCGCCCGGCTTCCAGCCGCCGCAAAATTTGGTCGGCGTCAACACGGCGCCGGACGGCAAATTTTACACGCTTCGCAATAACTTCTCTACGCAACAGGAATGGGAGGCCAATCAGGCCGCGCTGCCGAACGGGGGAGGAATCGCGGTTCGGAAAGACATTCTGGAGGCATTGGGCAATCCCCCGCTGAATACGCTTCAAGATCTTGAAAGCGTATTCGCGCAGGTGAAGCAGAAATACCCGGATCTCGTTCCGTTGGTATCGGATAAAAACTGGATCGGAGGCTATTTCGCTCCCCAATTCGGCGTCGTCGGCAAGTGGTACGAGGACGACGGCAACATCATCCACTATTTGCGGCAGCCGGAAACACTTGAGTTCTACAAATTTATGAACCGCATGTACCGAGAAGGGTATATGATCGCGGACAACTGGACGTTCAAGGACGACAAGGTCGACGACGAATTCGCGTTAAGCGGGAAAGCGTTCGCGATCGAGCATGTCGTGCGAGTCGCCGACGAGCTGAACGCGGCGCTCGAAAGCCAAGGCGCGGACTACTCATTCCAGATGATCACGCCGGAAGGCGACAACCCGCGTATTTATAACACTGGGATTGGCTGGTCCGGCGTATTTATTACGAAGAAGAACAAAGATCCGGAAGCGTCGATCAAATTTATGGAATTCATGTTCTCCGACGAAGGTCAGCGTCTCGGCATGTGGGGCGTCGAAGGGAAGGATTGGACGCTTCACGCGGAAGGGTACCCCGAATTCCAATACGATCGAAGCAACGCCGATCTGATGAACCAAGAAGGCCACAACTGGTGGGGCTTGCTCTCCGCCAGCGCGGTGACGGAAGGTCTCGGAAATTACATTCCCGGAAAGCAGTTGACAACGGCAGCCGCATTCCTGAAGAAACATACCGAATATAAGCCGGAGCTCGGGCTTCTGGTGACGGAGCCGGATTCGGAGGAGAAGGCGATCGAGACGAAGCTGGAAGACATGATTACGAACGAGCGCGTGAAAGTGTACTTGGCGCAGTCTGAAGAAGAGGCCGTTCAAGCGTATAACAGCATGTTGGAATTGGCGGAGCGGATCGGCATGAGCAAGCTGGAAGGCTGGGCGAACGAGAAGTATGCCACGGTGAAGGACTACTTCAAGTAAGCCTGAATCAGTCACATTCCGATAGGGGTAGAGCGGTTCTTTAGCTTTACCCCTTCGAATATTGGAGGTATCTATGAAAACAAGCAACGACCTAACGCTCTGGTATGAACGTCCGGCGGGGGAGTGGCTGGAGGCGCTGCCGGTCGGCAACGGAAGGCTCGGCGGCATGGTGTTCGGCGGCACGGAGCTCGAGCGGATTCAACTGAACGAGGAGACGCTCTGGTCCGGCTTCCCGCGGGACACGAATCAATACGATGCATATCGGCATCTGGACCGCGTCCGAGCGCTCGTCGAACAAGGCCGATATGCGGAAGCCGAGAACATGGTCAATGCGACGCTGCTCGGTCCGTGGAATGAGTCGTATTTGCCGATGGGCGATTTGCATATTAAGCAGCTCGGCCTAACCGGGACGCCCGAACGGTACGTTCGCGACCTCAACCTAGATACGGCGATCGCGACCACCTCTTTCGCGGATGGCGGGACCCGCTACACCAGAGAGGTGTTCGTAAGCGCGCCGGAGCAGGTGATGGCGATCCGGATCGCATCCGATCAGCCGGACTGGGTATCGATCTCCGCGTCGCTTGGCAGCCCGCTGAGGTGCAATGTCACGGGGACCGGCGCCGAGTTGGCGTTGTCGGGGCAATGCCCGAGCCATGTGGAGCCGAATTACGTGAATCATCCGAATCCGATTTTGTACGAAGAGGACCGCGGCATCCGGTTCGAGGCTCGGCTCCGCGCGGTGAGCGACGGGGGAACGATTAAGGTTACGGACGCCGGGGAGCTCGTCATTACCGGAGCGAATGCGGTGACGCTGCTGCTTGCTGCAGCGACCAGCTTCGACGGCTACGACAAGGACCCTGCGCGAACGAATAAAAATCTGACGGAGGAAAACAGAATCCGTTTGGATGCCGCCGCTTCTCTGTCTTATGAAGCGCTGCGGTCGAGGCATGTGCAGGAGCATCGGCAATTGTTCCGCCGCGTGGATCTCCGTCTAGGTCTGGCCGAAGCGGAGACGATCGACCTTCCGACCGACCGAAGGCTGGAACGCCTCCGCGGCGGCGCGGAGGACCCGCAGCTCGCTGCGTTGTTTTACCAATTCGGCCGATATTTGCTCATCGCCTGCTCTCGTCCGGGGACGCAGCCGGCGAACCTGCAAGGGATTTGGAACGAGGACGTTCGCCCGCCGTGGAGCAGCAATTACACGACGAATATTAACGCGGAGATGAATTATTGGCTTGCGGAGACGGGAAACTTGAGCGATTGTCATGAGCCGTTGTTCGATATGATCGACGATCTCCGGACGACCGGCCGAAGGACGGCGATGATCCACTATAACTGCCGCGGGTGGACGGCGCACCATAACGTGGACTTGTGGCGGTCCCCTACGCCCGTGAACGGGGACGCCCTGTGGGCGTTCTGGCCGATGGGCGGGGCATGGCTGGTCAGCCACCTCTGGGAGCGATACGAGTTCGCGAAGGATGAGGCGTTCCTTGCGCGAAGAGCGTATCCGGCGATGAAAGAAGCCGCGTTGTTTTGCCTCGATTGGCTGGTGGAGGACGGCGACGGGTATCTGGTGACGAATCCGTCGACATCTCCGGAAAACCGCTTCATCGCGCCGGATGGCAGCAAAAGCAGCGTCACTAAAGCTTCGACGATGGATATGACGATCATTCGGGAGCTGTTCGAGCGCTGCATCGAAGCGGCGTCGCTGCTGGGCGTGGACGGCGACCTGTCGGAGGCGTGGGCGGCGGCCCTCAAGAAGCTGTATCCGTACCGGGTCGGCCGATACGGACAGCTTCAGGAATGGAATGAAGATTTCGACGAGGTGGAGCCGGGGCATCGCCATCTCTCTCACTTGTACGGCGTATACCCCGGAAACCTAATCACGCAAAACCGCAACCGGGAGCTCCTGGAAGCTGCCCGGGCATCGCTGGAGCGGCGTCTTGCGCACGGCAGCGGCCATACGGGGTGGAGCTGCGCGTGGGTCATCAATTTGTGGGCGCGGCTGCAAGACGGGGAACAGGCTCATGCCTACGTGCGCACCTTGCTCGAGAAGTCGACGTTTCCGAACTTATTCGACGCCCATCCGCCGTTCCAAATCGACGGCAATTTCGGGGGCGCCGCCGGCATCGCGGAGATGCTGCTGCAGAGCCACGACGGCTTCCTGCATTTCCTTCCCGCGCTGCCGAAGGCCTGGGACGAAGGAACGGTCAAAGGGTTCAGGGCGCGGGGCGGCTACGAGGTACAGCTCGAGTGGAAACGGGGCCGGCTCACGCAAGCGGTCGTCGTTCCGACACGTACGGGGGTGTGCCGGCTTAAGGCGCCGTCCCCGGTCAAGGTGTTCTGCGAAGGACAGGACATCGAGACTAAGCTGGTCGGAGATTCCGTTCTCGAATTCCACGTCGACGCTTCCAAAACCTATGTCATTACGGCAATGGAATAATCCAAGAAGGGGTGCTTCGGCACCCCTTCCCGCGGCTTATGCATCAATTCCCGGTTGTACCAACGCTTGTAAACGCTTAAACTTTCTTTATCGATATAGAATTTATAAAAACTTCCGCTTCACCGCGGTCGCTCATCCTTGCATGTACTTCGAGAGAAGTTTTTCTTATCAACCGTAAAGAAGTGATGGACCTTGGAAGGGCGCATTGGGCTTATCGAGACCATGATCGAGAAGGCGAAAAGCATCGGCATCGCGAAGAAAATGATTATCGGCTATCTTTTTGTGATCGTTATGCCGATTTTGATATTCGGATGGATTTTATATAGTCAATTCTACCAGAGCGTTACGGACGATTACGTAGAAAGCCGGCAGCAGCTGCTTGAGCAGGCGCACACGAATTTCCAGGTGAACCTGGCTCAAGCCGAATCCACGTACGAGCTCGTTCAGTTCAACACCAACATCGTGGAATATTTGAGCGGCATTTACCGAACGGAATCGGAGCAAGTGTACGCTTACTTGAAATATATCAATCCCCTGCTGGCTTATATGAAGCTCGGAAACCCGTACATCGAGCACATTAACCTATATATCTTACAATCGGGGGTCATGGCCACCCATAACATCCTTCGGATCGAGGCGCTGCCCGACAGATCTGTCGAAGCGCTGCTATCGGCGGGCAAAGGGGTATGGAAGTTGGAGAAAGATCCCGCCGGCTCCATGCCGAACATGATTTATTATCAAGCGATCTATAACAAAGGGTATTCGAAGCGGCTGGGCATCCTGGAAGTTTCGTTAAAAAAGGACACCTTGCAGCAGTTCTTCGATGCGCTCGGAGTAAACGAAGGCGCCGAGTTTGTACTAACCGGAAACCGATCCGAGATGATCTACCATACGAGTTTGACCGGTCTGACGGATGACGAACTAGCTGACGTCATGGAGCGGGCGGCATCCGGAAACAGTCGATATTTCAATCTCGCGCAGCCGAACGTTATCGTCAATTCGATCCGGATCGAGGGGTTAGGCGTTCAATTGTATTGGCTGGCGAAGGATCCGAAGTTTTTCAGCGGCCTCTCCCAGAAACAATATACGTTAATCGCGCTCATCGTCGTACTCCTAGTTATTCTTTCTTGGATTTATTACATGGTAGCCTCGTCGCTAACGAAACGCGTCCTCCACCTCGCAAGACATATGCGGAAGGTGGACAGCGACAATTTAACGCTGTACACCGGCAGGCAGGATCGGGACGAGATCGGGATGCTGGCGGGGTCGTTCAATGCGTTGCTGGAGAGGATCAACGAATTGGTCAATAACGTACATCGGGCCGAGCTTCACCGCAAGGAGGCGGCCTACTTGGTTCTGCAGGCGCAGATTAAACCCCATTTCCTATACAACACGTTGGAATCCATTCGAATGATGGCCGAGATCAAAGGGGATACGGATATCTCCGAGATTTGCTACGCGTTCGGCAAATTCATGAGGTACAGCCTGTCCTCCCACAACATGGAGACTTCGTTGGGCGAGGAACTGGAAAATATCGAGCACTTCATAAAAATACACAAATTGCGGCTGGGGGATAGGTTCGCGGTAGACGTCGAAACGGATCCGGGCATCGAGTCGTTCAGGTGCCCAAGGTTTATCCTGCAGCCGATCGTGGAAAACGCCGTCGTGCACGGGATTTCGAAAATTCGGGGACAAGGACTGCTGACGATTCGGATTCGCGACCGAGGCGAAGCGGTGGAGGTCGCGGTGTCCGATAACGGACGCGGCGTTCCCGAGGCGCGGCTCGCGACGATTCATGCGATGCTTCAGAACAAGACCGACATTCGCGATTTCCAGTCGGAGAGCGGCGGTCACGGCCTTTACAATATTAATCAAAGAATTAAGACGTACTATGGGGGCGACTCCGAATTGCAGATTTACAACGAAACCGGCGGCGGCACGACATGCTTATTGAAGCTTGCGAAGGGGGATGCATCCATATGCTCCGCGTAATGGTCGTCGACGACGAACCGATGATTTTAGGCGGGATCGTTAGCATTTTAAAACAGCAAGCGCCTGAACTGCCTCTCGTCATCGAGAAGGCGGGCGACGGCATCGAGGGGGTCGAACTCGCGGAACGTTTTCTCCCGGACTTGGTCATCACGGATCTTCATATGCCGGAGATGGACGGGTTCGAGATGGTGGAGCAGCTCCAAGCCAAGGCGCTATGCAAGCGGTTCGCGATTCTCACCGGATACGACGATTTCGAATACGCTCGGAAGGCGCTGCGGTATAACGCTGTCGATTATTTGCTTAAACCGGTGAATAAGCAGGAGCTGATTGGGCTCGTCAAGAAGGTGCAGGAGGAGAAATTGAAGGAAACGGAAGCGCGCCTCAAGACCGGGTACTTGAAAATTCGCGAGATGATGGTCAATGGGACGTCCCCCGATGAAGCGCTGATGGAAAAGGAAGAAGCGGACGCGCTATTCGGCTGCGCCGACCAGAGCCATTATACCGTTATCGCGCTTCGTACGCGATCGCTGTCGGCATGGAACGGCGACGCCGACCTCGTAGAGCGAGATCCCAAGCTAACTGCGGTATTGCCGCTGCGATACGTCTTCCGCAGCCATCACGGGAATGAGATCATTCTCTTAGCGTACGGTCCTGCGGAAAGCGTCGCGGATTGGAGCCGCGTTCGCGAGGCGCTGCCGGCGTCCGTCTGCCGGGTGGGCATCAGCGAAACCGCGGCGGGTTGGGAGCATCTCCATGGACAATATTTGCAAGCCCAATTCGGTATGTTCGCGTCGAAGCACTTTCCGGAGAAGGCCCAGGCGATGAGACCTATCGATTACCGCAAACAGTTTGCGGCGATGGAGGCGGTCGAAAATCTGCTTCATACGCAGCCAGCGGAGGAGCGGAGGTTACGAATCAAGCGCTATGTCGCCGAATTCGCGGGGGGGTCCGACAACGCTCGCGAGCTGTTTCCCATCTATGTTCAAACCTTGTTTTATTTGCAGTCGTTTTTGGAAATCCAAGGGCAGCAGCATTGGAAGCAGTTCGCAGGGGTCTTGTTCGCGGAGGAGAAATTCGATGTTTCGAATGCGGACGCTTTGGAAGGGAAGCTAGAGGGGATCGTCAATGACATCCTCGAGACGGAGAGCCTCGTTGCATCTGCGCCCGAGACCCATTCGACGAAGCATTCGATGCAGAAGCTCCTGCAATATATTCATGATCATTACCACGAGGATGTATCGTTGGATCAAATCGCGGAAGTCACGGGATTGCATCCGAATTACGTCAGCGCGCTGTTTAAGAAGGAGACAGGGTCTACGTTCATCCAATATTTACAATCATATCGCGTGGATCGGGCGAAGGAGCTGATCCATGCGTATCCCGCGCTCTCCTTAGAGAAAATCGCCGTCCGCGTCGGATATCAACATATCGGTTATTTCTTCCGGGTGTTTAAGAAGTACGCGGGCTGCACGCCCGGACAATACCGGGAGCAAGCGTGAAATTCAAGACGGAGCCCGTCTGCATCGTTAAAACATCTTGATTCCAAATGCATTACAAAGTAAACTGATAAAAATGGCATATATTATAAAATCGAGTTTTATAATATAAAACAAAACAGCATAGGAGATATGTATGCCGATTATTCAATCGCTGGAACGAGCCTTGCAAATATTGGATTTGTTCGATGAGAACACTCCCGAATTAAAAATTACCGAGATCAGCGTAAGGCTGAATTTGCATAAGAGCACTCTTCACTCGCTGTTGAAAACGCTTCAAAAACATGGATACATCGATCAAGATTCCGATTCGGGGAAATACAGACTGGGTTTGAAGTTGCTGGAGCGAGGGCAGCTGCTGCTGCAAAGTCTTGATATTCGCACGGTAGCTCGAAAAACATTGCTGGATCTTTCCAAACGAACCGGACAGACGACCCATCTTGTCATCTTGGATGGCCGCGAGGGAGTATATATCGATAAGGTCGAAGGGGAAAAGGCCGCCATTCGCTATTCACGTGTAGGACGCAGGGTACCGTTACACAGCAGCGCGGTAGGCAAAGTCTTGGCTGCCTATTGCAACCCGGAGGATCTGAAGCGATTGATGGCAGGTTACGAATTTTTCCCCCAAACGTCGAAAACGATCCAAGACCAAGAAACGTTCATGGAAGAACTGGCCGGAGTGCGCCGACAAGGCTATGCCGTAGACAACGAGGAGAACGAACCGGGCGTCCGTTGCGCCGCTGTGCCGATCTTTGACCATGCCGGACGCGCTGTCGCCGCTATGAGTATATCAACGATGGTGTCCGCCGTTGGAGACGAGGAGTTTCTGGGATTCGTCGATTTCATGAAGGAACAGTGTTCCATCATCTCCAGGCAATTGGGGTATCGCGCTGCAACCTTGTAATCAGTTTTTTATTTTCTGCGTTCGTTGAGACATCATTGCACTCATTTTTGCGAACGCAGTTTTATAATATAAAACAAATGGATGAAAAAGGAGCGGTTTCGATGGTGAGAATCATTAGGTTTCGAGATCAGCAAGCTGCCCGATTGGCCGTACTGACGGATGATGAACACATTTACCCGACAGGGCACACCGGATTATGCGAATTTATGGCTCAGGCTCGGCAGGAAGGAACGTCGCCGCTTGCTTACGCAAACCAGTTCGTTGCCGAAGGGAATGTGCTGGGGAAGGCGCTCGAAGAGCTGGAGCTTCTAGTTCCGGTGGACACTCCGGAGGTATGGGCCGCAGGCGTTACCTACGAACGCAGCCGGGAAGCCCGCAACTACGAAGCGACCGCAGGCAAGCTGGATGCAACGACGTTTTACGACAAAGTATACAACGCCGACCGGCCGGAAATTTTCTTTAAATCGACCGGCAACCGGTTGGTCGGTCCGAATGAGGATGTTTGCATCCGCAGCGATTCTCGCTGGCAAGTGCCGGAGCCGGAACTCGGCCTCGTCATTGGACGGGACGGCAATGTCTGGGGGTATACGATCGGCAATGACATGAGCTGCCGCGACATTGAAGGGGAGAATCCGCTGTATTTGCCGCAAGCGAAAATTTGGAGGCGCTCCTGCTCGATCGGACCGGCGGTCCGTCTGGCCGAGACGGTAAGCGACCCTTACGGATTTCAGATTACAAGCCGGATCATCCGCAACGGTCAGGTTGTCACGGAAGGCACGGCTTCGACAAAACAATTAAAAAGAACATTTGATGAATTAGTTTCCTACTTGTGCCGGGACAACGATATTTTTGACGGAACGGTGCTCTTAACCGGTACCTGCATCGTCCCGCCTAACGAGTTTACGCTTGAAGACGGCGACCGCGTGGAAATCGATATTACCGGGATCGGGCGGCTGAGCAATACGGTTCGCTCTGCAAACGCTTACCCCGACAATTCAATTCATAAGGAGGCAATCTGAGGTGCTGGAACAAACATATTTGAATTACATTAACGGAAGCTGGGTGCCTTCCGTTTCCGGGAAAACGGAGGCAAGCCGCAATCCGGCGAACCGGAAAGAGGTTGTCGGCTATGTGCAAGTTTCGGAGCTCGCGGATTTGGACAATGCAGTGAACGCGGCGCAAGCTGCGCGTACGGCTTGGCGTCAGCTTTCGGGGGCGGCCCGCGGCGAGCTGCTGTTTAAGGCGGCTAACATAATGGAAAGTCGGCTGAGCGAGATCGCGGAGACGATGACCCGCGAAATGGGCAAGACGCTCCCCGAAGCGAAGGGGGAAACGGCCAGAGGCGTAGCGATCCTTCGCTATTATGCGGGCGAGGGCATGCGCAAAACCGGCGATATCATTCCTTCCACGGACAGCGAGGCGCTCATGTTCACGACTCGCGTTCCGCTCGGCGTCGTAGGGATCATTTCCCCGTGGAACTTTCCGGTAGCCATACCGGTCTGGAAGATGGCCCCGGCGTTAATTTACGGCAATACCGTTGTGTTGAAGCCTGCACAAGACACAGCCGTAACTGCGGCGAAAGTCATCGAATGCTTTGCGGAGGCAGGTTTTCCAGCGGGCGTCGTGAATTTGATTACCGGCAAAGGCTCGGTCATCGGCCAAGGCTTGGCAGAGCATAACGGCGTCAACGGAATCTCATTCACGGGCTCCGACGCGGTAGGGAAGCAGGTCGGTTTGGCAGCTTTCAAACGCGGAGCGAAATACCAGCTGGAAATGGGCGGGAAAAATCCGATTATTATCGCCGCCGACGCAGATCTCGATTTGGCGGTGGACGCTACGATCAGCGGCGGACTGCGTTCCACCGGCCAGAAGTGTACAGCTACAAGCAGAGTTATTGTTCATAAAGACGTCTACGCAGCTTTCAAAACGAAATTGTTGGAGAAAATTGCAGCGATTCGCGTCGGCGACGGCATGGAGAGCGATACGTGGATGGGGCCTTGCGCCAACGAACAACAATTGGAAACCGTGCTTGAATACATTCGAATCGGTCAACAAGAAGGCGCTACTTTGGCATATGGCGGCAACAGACTGCAAGACCCCAAGCTTGCCGAAGGATTTTTCGTTGAACCGACTGTTTTCGAAAACGTGACACCGGCTATGAAAATCGCCCGGGAAGAAATCTTCGGTCCCGTATTGGCCCTTATTCCTGCGGAGAGCATGAAGGAAGCGATTCGACTGGCGAACGATACCGAATACGGGCTTAGCGCATCGATTTATACTCGCGATGTCGGCAACATCCTGACGTTCATCCGCGACGTGGACGCCGGGTTGGTGCGGATCAACGCGGAAACCGCGGGCGTAGAACTTCAGGCACCGTTCGGAGGAATGAAGCAGTCCAGCTCCCATTCCCGCGAGCAAGGGCAGGCGGCAATCGAATTTTACACTGCAGTGAAAACCGTCTTTATTAAATCCTAAGCGGGAGGACCGCGATGAGCGATAAATTAAGTCGGCTGTTCGGGGACGAGCGGAAAGATCTGTACGACATCCGGACGCACGCCCCCGGCCCTCAGGGGTCTTTGCCGCTAACCGATGAATTGTTGCGTAACGCTCCGAGCGGCGACTTGTTCGGTATGAGCCAGAACGCAGGGATGGGTTGGAATCCGTCCCGCATGAACGGCAGGCAATATTTGATACTCAGCACGCAAGGGGGCATTCGCGCCGAAGACGGTACGCCGATCGCTCTCGGTTATCACACGGGGCACTGGGAGGTCGGGCTGCTCGCCCAAGCGGCCGCCCGGGCGATTAGCGAGAACGGAGGAATTCCTTTCGCGGGTTACGTCAGCGATCCGTGCGACGGACGTTCCCAAGGAACGAGCGGCATGTTCGATTCGCTGCCGTACCGCAACGACGCGGCCATGGTCTTCCGCCGATTGATCCGTTCTTTACCGACAAGGCAGGGCGTCATCGGCGTCGCCACTTGCGATAAGGGATTGCCGGCAATGACGATCGCCTTAGCGTCTATGCATGACCTCCCTTGCGTCATTGTGCCGGGCGGAGTAACGCTCCCCCCGACGCAAGGGGAGGACGCCGGGAAAATACAAACGATCGGCGCTCGGTACTCCAACGGGGAAATGACGTTGGAAGATGCGGCCGATCTCGGGTGCCGCGCGTGCGCAACGCCCGGCGGCGGATGCCAATTTCTCGGAACGGCCGCGACGGCGCAGGTGGTAGCGGAGGCTTTGGGCCTCAGCGTACCTCATTCCGCCCTGGCGCCGTCCGGACAACCGATCTGGGAGGAAATCGCCAAGCAATCGGCGCTGGCGGTCATGAGCATGGACGCGGAAGGCATTCGCACGCGCGACATTGTCACCGATGCGGCGATTCGCAATGCGATGGCGGTGCATGCCGCTTTCGGAGGATCCACGAACTTGCTGCTTCATATTCCCGCCATCGCTCATGCGGCAGGGCGAACCGTCCCTACCGTCGAAGACTGGATTCGGACGAATCGGGATGTTCCAAGAATCGTAAGCGCCCTTCCGAATGGTCCCATCCATCATCCAACCGTCCGCGTCTTTATGGCGGGAGGAGTGCCGGAGGTCATGCTGCATCTGCGAAAGCTGGGCGTGTTGGACGACTCGGTGCTTACGGTAACCGGCGAACGCTTGTCCGCCGTTCTGGACTGGTGGGAGCATTCGGAGCGCAGGGCGGTCCTTCGGAAGCGGTTAATCGAAATGGACGGGATCGATCCGGACACGGTGATCATGCCTCCGGAGAGGGCCAAGCGCGAGGGTCTTACCTCTACGGTAACGTTCCCGATCGGAAACATTGCGCCGGAAGGAGCGGTGATTAAATCGACGTCCATCGATTCGACGGTCATCGGTCCCGATAACGTGTACCGTCATACCGGCAGAGCCAAGGTGTTCACCGCGGAGAAGGATGCGATTCGCGCGATCAAAACCGGGGGCATCCAGGCGGGGGACGTGATGGTATTGATCGGCCGCGGACCGAGCGGGACGGGCATGGAAGAGACGTACCAATTAACGTCCGCACTGAAGCATCTCCCGTTCGGCAAGTACGTATCGCTGATCACCGACGCGAGATTTTCCGGCGTTTCGACCGGCGCCTGCATCGGACACGTCGGTCCCGAGGCGTTGGCCGGTGGACCGATCGGCAAGCTTAGAGACGGGGATTGGATCGAAATTGTGATCGACCGTAACCGGCTGGAAGGGAGTATCCATTTCGTCGGCGAAGGAGAGGAGAAATTCAGTCCGGAGGAAGGAGAGCGCCGGTTGGCTCTGCGCGCTCCTCATCCGGGGCTCGCGCCGGACCCGCAGCTGCCGGACGATACGCGGCTTTGGGCGGCGCTGCAATCCGTCAGCGGCGGAACCTGGAAAGGCAGCGTTTACGACGTCGACCGGATCGTCGAGGCGATCGAAGCCGGAAAGAAAGCATTGGGCTGGCAATAACACGAAGCTATGGTACGGCGGAAGCCGCATCATAGCTTTTTAATCATGGTAGCCTGAGGAGGACACGCAATTGAAAAAATGTTAACCGCCGGAAAAATGTAAATTAACAGAAGGCGCAGGTTTCATTATGATGAATGAAGGCACTGTCCACGATGGATATCGGATCCGATATGGAAATGGGACGAGGAGCGCTGACCGATGAAGATGAACTGGTATTACCGCATGATCTTATCCTACGCGCCGATTCTCTTCGTAATTATATCCTCAATGATTTTCAGCTTCTTTCTGGTGCTCAATCATGCGTCCGAGAAAAAGTACATCGAGACGAACCAAGCGATTCTGGACCGCATGGTGTTTCACGCTGACGCGAATCTGATGCTCATCGAACGGAACGTGGTCAGCAAGCTATTAATGGACACCGTGATTCAAGACTATTTTTCCGATCGCCCGAAGGGGGCCTTCGAAGAATTCGTGCTGCAGAAAAAGCTGATCGAGCTGAATTCAACGCTGCCGTTCGCGAATA
Organism: Paenibacillus sp.; assembly: GCF_035645195.1. Lineage (NCBI taxonomy): Bacteria > Bacillati > Bacillota > Bacilli > Caryophanales > Paenibacillaceae > Paenibacillus > Paenibacillus sp. Next base: position 15,970 of record NZ_DASQNA010000019.1, read on the forward strand.
CGATTTACGTGTATCATGAGGCGGAGCAGCTTATTATTTCCGATGTAGGTTCGTATAAACCGGACGGCTTCGGCGATTACGCCTTCCTAATGAGGAATTATTCGAGGGAAGAAACGGGGAGCTGGCATGATCCGCGAGAGTTCGCATACGCTTCCTCCGATCCGCAGAAGCAGCAGGTCATATCGCTCGTGAAGCTGTACCGGAACGGCGATGAGACGTTGGGCGCGATCGTCGTTAACGTGTTTCAGCAGTCGTTATTGGACTATCTTAACAGCTTTAATGGAAGCGATTCCACTTCGATTCGCCTCGTTGGAGGGGACGCAGACGCCGCCTTATCCGTTGCGAGCAGCGAAACGAAGTCGGACACGATTACGGTGCAATCCGAGTATACGGGCTGGAGATTTGTGTCGGAGGGGGTGTACGATCGGGGGTATGCGACGTTGTCGCTCTTCTCGAGCGCCTGGATGATCCTGTTGATCGTCGTGATCGTGTTGGCGCTGATCGGATTTACGGTCGTGACCCATATACATTACCGGCCGATCCAGTCGATTATGGAGAAGGTCGGACAATATTCGAATCGGAAGAGCGAAGCGCTCGGCATGAAGGGGGCCAATAACGAGTTCGCGTTCATCGAGACGGCGCTGGATCAGTTGCTGAAGCGGTCGATGGATTACGAAAGCTTGCATAAGGAGGACAGCCTGCTGAGGCAGCAATTGCTGTTCCACGAGCTGCTGATGGGGCATCGACGGTTGTCCGACGAACAATTTCGGCGGCGGCTGGCCGAGCTGAGTTTGCCGACCGCGTATGATCGGTTGGGGGTGATCGCCGTTGAAATCGATTATTACGCGGCCTTCACCGAGAAATATAAACTTCGGGACCAGCATCTCATCAAGTTCGTGATCGAAAGCGCCTTCCGAGAATTGGGCCAAACGAACGATACGTTCGTCTGGCATGCCTGGATCGAGCCGCATCGCATTGCGTTCGTGACGCATCATACGAGGAGTCGTCCGCGCAGTGAAAAGCCGATCCAGGATTTCGCGGAAGAATTTCACCGGTGGATCGACCAGAACCTGGAGCTCACGGTCACGGTTGGCGTCGGGTCAGATTCCCAATCGATCGAGTCGATCGCAGAGTCGTATCGCACGGCGCAGGATAACCTTGCGCTCAAAACCGTGTTCGGAACGAACACAATCATCGACAATCGTCGAAGCGCCGCCAAGCTGAGCCTCGACAATTACGCTTACCTGCAAGCGATCGACAATGCGGCTCAGTCGTTCCGCATGAACGAGAGCGATTGGCGGGAGAAGTTGACGCGCATCTTCGGGGAGTTAAAGAGGATGCGTTTCGCAAAGCAAGACATGATCGGATTTACGAACAGCTTCGTGTTACAGATGGATAAGGCGATAACCGCTCTATCGCCCAACATTCAGGAGATTTGGCGGAACGACTACCAGCAGCGCTTCGCGGAGCTTACCGAGAAGGCGGAAACGTTGGACGAGCTGGAGGAGCGGCTCATGAGCGCGATGACGGCGTTCGAGGCGGCGGTAGACGAGGACCGCAAGGCGCGAAGACATCACAGCCTCGCGTTGCAGGCGAAAAACTACATCGACGCGCATTTCGCAGATCCAGACTTGTCCTTATCCCGCGTGAGCGAGTACCTAAACCTTCAGCCCAGCGCGTTGAGCCAGTTGTTTAAGGAAGAATTGGGCGAGAAGTTCATCGATTACGTGCTGAAGGTTCGCCTGCAGCATGCCCGAAAGCTGTTGGTGGAGACGGAGGATTCGATCCAATCCATCGCTGAGCAGATCGGTTATCAGAATGTGATTTCGTTTTATCGGGCGTTCAAGAAAATCCAGGACATTCCTCCAGGCGAATACAGAAATATGTACCGCACGAATTCATAAGAACTGGGTGCAGGAGAGGCGAGGAGGATGGTTGTTGGTGATAAAAAGGGTACTGCTAACCGTAGTCGCGGGTACGCTCATCTTTTCGATGTTCGCCGGCTGCAGCGGGATGTCGGAGCGAGATCGGGGGGACCCCGGCCAGCCTCGCGATGCCGCGGGTCCCGACGATTGGAAGACGCTGCGCATTGAATTGTTCGACCGCGACAATACGCCGGCCGGTGCGCCCCCGCTTACGGATAATTTTATGACGCAATACATTCAGAAGCATTTCGGCGATCCGAACCGGGTGAAGGTGGAGTTCGTTACGGTGCCGAGGGCGGAGGAGCTGGACCGGCTGCATGTGCTGATGGCCGCCAACCAAGCGCCGGATCTCGTCTTTACGTACGATCTGCCCACGGTATACAACTTCGCGATGCAAGGGAAATTAACGGATCTGACCGATCTGCTCGAGCGGCACGGACAAGATTTGAAACAGGTGTTGGGGGAGGACATTCTGGAGGTCGGCCGCTTCGACGGGAAGCAATACGCGATTCCGGCTAAACGCGTGCTGACGGCGCAGAGCGCAACCTTGATTCGGGAGGATTGGCTTAAGGAAGTAGGATTGCCCTTGCCGGAGACGACGGAGCAGTTTTACGAAGCGCTCAAAGCGTTTAAGGAGAAGAAGCCGGGGAAGTCGGGAGAGGACGTTATCCCGTTCGGGCACGTCGATTATTACCATACGGCGGGACTCCAATACTCGTTCTGGGATTGGGAGCGCATCACGGAAGAGGACATCTACGCCAAGCCGCGATGGGCCATGCCGGGAAACAAAGAGGCCTATCGATTCCTAAATAAGTTGTACCATGAGGGCTTAATCGATCCGAATTTTCACTTGGACCGATTTTCGCGGCAGTTCCAGAAGGACCTGGTCAACGGACGCGTCGGGGCGGGCACGCCGAACGTCAACGAGCCGGTGTATATGGGGTACCTCAGGGAGTTACAAAAGAATGAGCCGAACGCCGTTCTAACGCCGATCGATCCGTTCACGACTGCGAGCGGCAAACGGCCGAAGCCGATTCTCGAGAAGACCGGGATGCTGATCATGGTGCCGAAGGCAAGCCCGAACGCGGAAGCGGCGATCCAGTATTTGAACTGGATGGCGCAGCCGGAACATTATATCGCGCTGCAGAACGGCATCGAAGGCGTCACCTACGAGATGAAGGGCGGCATCCCGGTCGTGCTTCAGAACGAGGAAGCAGATCGGACGTTATACAACTATTTCGATTATTGCATTATCCTGAACGGCAAATTCGTGAGCGCGGCGGACGACGAATTAAACTTGAAAGCGAATATTACCGATTCGCGGTACGAGCAATTTACGACGAAAAGCATCGAGTTCGGGATGAGGGACGGGGTTGGGACGCCGCAGAGCGTAAGAGTGCTTCCGGCGGAGATTAAATATTCGGCGGCGTTAAACGAGAAGAACGACGAAATATTCGTGAAAGTCGTTACGGCGGAGCCGGAGTCCTTCGACGCCGTGTACGACCAAGAAGTGGCGGATTATTTGAGGATGGGCGGCCAGCAGGTCATGGAGGAGAGGCTTCGGGCATATCGGGAGAAGAAATAGGCAGGGTCGCAGCAGCGCCTCGGAGGTTGCCGAATCGGCAGCCTCGGGGCGCCTTTTTGCGTGCGGCGAACGTTCGATTTAACCTTTTCGGCAGATTAACGCCACGGGTTTGAACAATGGATAAGTATTGAAAAAAGGTGAATCCCCCCCGAAGGAAAAAAGGCGAAGCCCGTAAATTAATGACAATTTCGCGGCGGAGCTGCTTGTTGTATAGTGAGGGCCACAGTCGAAGAAAGGAATTGAGGACCTTGCAGATCGATACGAGTCAAGTCAATCGACGGTTATCCGTCCGACGAAACCGCGGCGGGATGGCGTCCTTCCGACGGCAATGGCCGCTGTATCTCCTGATGTTTTTGCCCATGACGTTCTTCCTCGTCTTTAAGTACATTCCTATGATGGGGGTCGTCGTCGCCTTCAAGGAGTACAACATCTTCAAAGGCGTCTGGGCGAGCGAGTGGGTCGGCTTCGCCGTATTTCACGAGATTTTCGCGATGCCGCAGTTTTACAAAGCGCTTCGCAATACGCTGATGCTCAACATCTTTGCGCTTCTCATGTTCCCGATTCCTATTATACTGGCCATTCTGCTGAACGAAATTCGGGTGCAATGGTACAAGCGGGTCAGCCAGACGCTGCTGTATTTGCCGCATTTTATTTCCTGGGTCATCGTCGGCGGGATGGCGATCCGGCTCTTGTCCACGAACACGGGCAGCGTCAACGAGTTCATTAAGAGCTTGGGCGGCCAGCCGATTCCGTTCCTCGAAGACGAGATCTTATGGATTCTGACGTATACGGGAGCTGGGGTTTGGCATTATGCAGGCTGGGGAACGATCCTGTATTTGGCAGCGCTTACGGCGATTAATAAGGAGCTGTACGAAGCGGCCGACGTGGACGGAGCAAGCCGGCTGCGGAAGATGTGGCATATTACTTTGCCAGGAATTAAGCCGACGATCGTCGTGCTGTTCATCCTTCAAATCGGACATATGGCGGACATCAGCTTCGAGCAGCCTTACGCCCTGCAGAACGGCTATGTCATGGACGTGGCGCAAGTTATTAGTACGTACGTGTATACGGTCGGCATTCAGTCGGCGCAATTCGCGCTCGCCACGGCCGTAGGCTTGTTCCAGTCGGTTGTGGGCCTGATCCTGCTGCTGACGGCCGAACTGATTTCCCGGAAAGTAAATAATCAAGGAATTTTCTAGAAGGAGGGAAACGAAATGATACGCAATCCGGCCGAGAAGGCGATCGACGTCGTCATCAAGCTGCTTATCGGCATCTTCGCGTTGTTTTGCGTCGTGCCGATGGTTCACATCTTCGCTCTGTCGTTCAGCGGCAACCGAGCGATTATGTCTGGAGAGGTGTTCCTGTGGCCCGTCGACTGGAACTTCAATGCATATTCCGCGGTGTTCGGCGACGTCACGATGATGCGTTCGCTCGGCTTCACCGTCGTCCTCGTTGTCGTGTACACGGCGGTCGCCTTGGTCATGACGATCATGGCCGCGTACGCGTTAAGCCGTCGAGATTTTCGGGGTAAGCACATCATGTTCGGCTTGATCGTCGTGACGATGTTTTTCAACCCGGGCATCATCCCGAATTATTTGCTCGTGAAGGAGCTTGGGCTGCTGAACTCCCCGGGCTCGCTCGTTCTGCCGCTCATGATCAATGCGTTCTTATTAATTATCATGAAAACCTCGTTCTCTCAAGTGCCGGCGGAGCTGGAGGATTCGGCTTGGATGGACGGCTGCGGCCATTTCCGGTTCCTGCTCGGCGTCGTGCTTCCGCTGCAGCTCCCGATTTTAGCGACGATCGGCCTGTACTCCGCCGTGGATCGATGGAACATGTTTCAGGACGCGTTATTTTACATCAACGACAAAGAACTATACCCTCTGCAGCTGAAGCTGTACCAGATCGTCATTAACAGCCAAGTCAACGACGCGACCGCGCAGGAAGGCTTTAATGCGTCGACGCCGATCCCGCAGGGCATCCAATCCGCAAGCATCATGTTCGCCACCGTGCCTATTTTGCTCGTGTACCCTTGGCTGCAGAAATACTTTATTTCCGGCATGCTGGTCGGCGCGGTGAAGGGGTAGCCGCTAGAGGTAGCTGCGCTTCGGCGGTCGTATTCGATGCGCGCGCCGAAGGTATCTATACATTTATAACAATAAAGGGAGGCAGTAACGAATGCGACAATCGATTCGCACATCCATGATGGCCCTGCTCGCCTTGCTTATGGCGACGATGATGGTATTGTCGGCTTGCAGCGGCGGCGGGAGCGAGGGCGGCTCCGGCAACGAACCGCAAACCGGGACGGAGAAGACGGACGGGAAGAGCGCCGAGCAGCCGAGCGGGGAGCGCATTACGCTGAAGGTCGAGCTGTTCGACCGGAACAATACGCCGGCCGGCGAACCGCCGATTACGGACAATTTCATGACGAAGTATATTCAGGAGAATTTCGGAGATCCGAACAACATCGATGTCGAATTCGTTACCGTGCCGCGCGCGGAGGAAGTGGATAAGCTGAACGTGCTGATGGCGTCCGGCTCCGCGCCGGATATCGTCTTCACGTACAACAAGCCGACTGTGCAGAACTACGTGAAGAGCGGGGGCCTCACCGACCTCGGGCCGATCATCGAAGAGCATGGTCCGAATTTGAAAAAGGTGCTCGGCCCGTCCCTTCCGTACGGCGTGTTCGAGGGTAAGCAATACGTTATCCCGGCGCTGCGCGTCATCCAATCCCAAACGACGACGTTCATTCGCAAGGATTGGCTGGATCAGCTGGGGCTGCCGCTGCCGGAGACGACGGACCAGTTCGTCGAAGCGATGCGAGCCTTCAAAGAGAAGGATCCCGGCAATACGGGCGGCAAAGTCATTCCTTACGGCTATATCGACGTATTCCATACGATGCCGCTCGTGAACTCGTTCTGGAAATGGGACGAAATCGACGACAAAGAACTGTATGCGGTTCCAAGATGGCTGCAGCCGGGCAGCAAAGAAGGCTACCGATTGCTGAATACGATGTACAACGAAGGACTGCTCGATCCCGACTTCGCGATCGCGGACGAATTCAGCCAGCAGTTCGCACAGCAAGTCGTGACCGGGATCGCCGGCGCCGCGACGCCGAATACGAACGAACCGGTATACAACGGGTACTACACGAACCTGAAGGCGAACAATCCGGATGCGGTGCTCGAGCCGATCGATCCGTTCTCCACGCCGGACGGCAAACATCCGAAGCCGATATACGAGCCGATCGGCGCCTACCTGATGGTGCCGGCTTCGAGCAAGAACGCGGTCGCGGCCGTGAAATACCTCAATTGGATGGCGGACCCGGCCAACATTCTCGTGCTGCAGAACGGGCAAGAAGGCGTCTCCTACGAGATGAGCGACGACGGATTGCCGGTGCTGCTCGATACGCCGGAAGCGCAGAACCTGCTGTACAACTACTACGACTACTGCATCATCTTGAACGGAAAATACATCTCGACGGAGGATCCGAATCTGAACATCGCGGCCAACGCGTTCGATCCGGACTTCAAAGACTTCACCGTGGGGAGTATTCAGGCGGGGACGAACGATGGCTACACGCTGCCGCGCGTCGACATTCCAGTCGAAGCGGAGATCAAGTATGCCAAAATTTTGGAAGACTTCGAGAAGGAAATGTTGGCGAAGATCGTTACCGCGAAGCCGGATCAGTTCGACAAAGTGTACGACGAGCAAGTCAAAGAGTTTCTGGCAATGGGCGGTCAAGCGGTCATGGACGGGAAGATGAAGGCGTACGATGAATTTTATAAGAAATAAAAGCAGTTAGGAATGCAGTAGGCTCCCTGCGGCGAAAGGCATGCCGGGGGCCTGCTTTCCATGAATCAAGGAGTGTGAGAATCATGTTGAACGTAGCGATCATCGGAGCCGGCGCCATTTCTCCGGCCCACATTCAGGCGTATTTGCAATTTCCGGAGCGTTGCAAAATTGTGGCGATCTGCGACATTTACCCGGAGAAGGCGAAGCAGAAGGTAGAGGAATTCCGGTTGGACGCGGAAGTCGTTGCCGACTATAAGCAGCTGCTCAGCCGGGACGACATCGATTTGGTTTCCGTGTGCACGCCCCCTTACACGCATGCGGAGACGGCGATCGCCTTCCTCGACGCGGGCAAGCACGTGATCGTCGAGAAGCCGATGGCCTCGTCGCTCGAGGAATGCGACGCGATGAACGAGGCGGCGGAGCGCAGCGGGAAGAAGCTGTCCGTCGTGGCGCAAAACCGCTTTACGACGCCGATGTGGAAGCTGAAAGCCGTACTCGACACGAAGCTCATGGGGCCGATCGTACATACGCAGGTCGATTCGTACTGGTGGCGCGGCCATTGCTACTATGATCTGTGGTGGAGAGGCACGTGGGAGAAAGAAGGCGGCGGCTGTACGCTCAATCATGCGGTGCACCATATCGATATCTTCCAGTGGATGAACGGCATGCCGTCGGAGATTACGGCCGTGATGAGCAATACGTCGCACGATAACGCCGAAGTCGAAGACCTCTCGATCGCGATCGCTCGTTACGAGAATGGAGCGCTCGCGCAGATTACGAGCTCCGTCGTGCATCACGGGCAGGAGCAGCAGTTGATATTCCAAGGGAAGCGAGCCCGCGTGTCCGCGCCTTGGAAGGTGACCGCGTCAACCTCGAAATCGAACGGATTTCCGGAGGAGGACAAGGCGCTGGAGGCGAAAATCCAGCAGGCGTACGACGAGCAGGAGGATTTGGCGCACGAGGGGCATCGCGGACAAATTTTGGATGTGCTTACCGCGATCGAGGGGGACGGGGCGGTATTGGTTGACGGCATTCAAGGGAGGCGTACGCTCGAGCTCATTACCGCCATTTATCAATCCGCTAGCACGGGGCGCTCGGTGCAGCTGCCGCTCGGGCCGGAGAGTCCTTTTTACACAAGGGAAGGGATTTTAAAGAACGCGACGTATTTCTATGAGAAGAAAACCAGCGTGGACAATTTTAACGACAATACGATTACTTTCGGCGGCAACGCTTAATGGGATGGGAGGGGCACGACATGACGAACCGGCAGGACGGGATGAATTACGCGCCGAAGGGGAAGCCGAACCGCGTCGTTAAGGCGGGGGAGTTCGCGTTCGCGGCGATCGGGCTGGATCACGGCCATATCTACGGCATGTGCAACGGGTTGATCGAGGCGGGGGCAGAGCTCGTAGCGGTATACGATCCGGACCCAGAGAAGGTGAAACGGTTCATAACCGCTTTCCCGCAGGCGAAAGCGGCGTCGTCCGAGGAAGAGGTGCTGAACGATCCGGCCGTTCGGCTGATCGCCGGCGCCTGCATCCCTTCGGAGCGCGGCGCGCTCGGGCTTCGAGCGTTGGACAGCGGCAAACATTATTTCGTGGATAAGCCCGCGTTCACGACGCAGGAGCAGCTGGAGGCGGCCCGACGAAAGACGGAGGAGACGGGGCTGAAGTGGGGGATCTATTACAGCGAACGGCTCCACGTGGAAAGCGCCGTGTTCGCCGGTCAACTGATCGAAGAGGGCGCGATCGGCCGCGTCGTGCAGGTGATCGGGACGGGGCCGCATCGCGCGAACGCGCCGAGCCGACCGGATTGGTTTTTCGATCCGGCGTATTACGGCGGTATCTTGTGCGACATCGGCTCGCACCAGATCGAGCAGTTTCTGTTTTACGCGGGAGCCAAGGATGCGAAAGTGCTGCACAGCAAGGTTGCGAACTATAATTTTAAGAATTACCAGAAATTCGAGGATTTCGGGGACGCTACGCTCGTCGCGGATAACGGGGCGACCTTCTACTTCCGCGTCGATTGGCTCACGCCGGACGGTCTCGGCACATGGGGGGACGGCAGAACGATCATCCTCGGAACGGAAGGCTATATCGAAATCCGAAAGTATATCGATATCGCTCGGGAACCGTCGGGGAACCATCTGTACCTCGTGAACGCGGAAGGCGAGAAACATTTTCATTGCTCGGGCCAGGTCGGCTATCCATACTTCGGGTTGTTCATCTTGGATATCCTTCATGGTACGGAGCAGGCTATGACTCAGGCGCATGCGTTCAAAGCTGCGGAGTTATGCATTCAGGCGCAGGCTCAAGCGATCAAGGTCGAATAGGCGCCTATTCAGGGAGGGCATATGATCAAGAGAAGCGAATTAAGGGCCGCGCAGGCCCGCACGGCCGACGCGTTACAGCGCGCGGGGATCGTCTTAACCGACGCGGAGCGGGAACAGATCGAGGTGGCGACGTTCGGACTGGACGACCTGGAGCGGGAAGGACTACAGTTGATTACGTACGAGAATAACGACCGTTACTGCGCGAAAGAGCTCGTGTTGTTCCCGCGCCAGACATGTCCGGAGCATCGGCATCCGCCGGTCGGGGACGATCCGGGCAAGAAGGAGACGTTCCGCTGCCGCCGAGGGACGGTGTACCTTTACGTAGAGGGCGAACCCACGCAATCCATCGCCGCCTCGCTGCCGGCTGGCAGCGAAGCGTATTATACGGTATTTCGGGAAATTGTACTGCGGCCCGGGGAGCAGTACACGATCCCGCCCAATACGAAGCATTGGTTTCAAGCCGGGGAGGACGGCGCGGTCGTGTCGGAGTTTTCCAGCACGAGCCGGGACGAGTACGACATCTTCACCGATCCCCGCATCGAGCGGATGCCGGTTGTCGTGGAAGACTGAAGGGACGCCGCAGGCGTCATGGATCACCCCCGTAAGACGTGCACCGGAATGGTTGGTCAGGTTGAACAACCTTCCGGGCACGTCTTTCGGTTTTTGGCAGAAGTGAACACTCTGTCCGCCGACAGTGGTAAGGTTCGATGGAGAAACGTTTGCCGCATAAGGGCGGACGAAGGCCAATTGTGCTGATCGACAAACGGTCGATCAGCACAATTTTTTTATTGAGCTATTCTTTCGAAACAAGGAAATAAATAGTTGACAACGTTTACAACAGAGAATAAAATCAGATCAACAAGTTAGTAAGTAAAGTTAACTAACTATAAGTTGGAAGAGGTTATGATCATGCACAAGTCAATCGGCGTACAACCTAATGATCTGCGGGAAACGAATCGGTTGGCCGTTCTCAGACAACTGCAAAATCGAGTTGCATCTCGGGCAGACCTTTCATCCGAACTTGGCCTGAGTAAACCTTCCGTTTCATCGATTATTGTCGAACTTATGGAATTAGGTCTAGTGGAAGAAATCGGGCACGGCGAGTCCAAGGACACGGGCGGCAAACGTCCGATCATGCTCAGCTTGCGAGAAGACGCCGGACTGTTTATCTCCATATATTTCAACAGCGAATGGCATGAAATTTCTCTTATGAATTTTAACCAGCGCATTGTCGCATACAAGAAGCAAAGCAGCACAGTGTATCCGGATTTTCGGCGAACGTTTGCGGACATTGCCGACGACGTTAGGGAGATGATTCGCGAGGCCCGTGCCGCCGGCAACTCCCAACCGATCCTCGCATGCGGGGTCGTACTGAAAGGGACGGTACATGCGGAGCAAGGGTTAATGTCTTATACGGCAACGATTCCGGATTGGCGGGACGTTCCATTAGTCGCTTTCTTGGAAGACGAGCTGCAGGTACCGGTGTTTATCGAGAACGACGCTAGGGCGAACACGTTATTCGAACTTTCCAATCTTCACGATCGTCAAGAAGGTACGCTTGTTTATGTTTCCGTCGGATTGGGGATCGGTACCGGGGTGGTGTTAAGCGGCAATATTTTCCGAGGCGATCAGGGCGGGGCCGTCAACTTTGCGCATACTGCGATATTGCAAGGCGGACCGATCTGCAGTTGCGGGAATCGCGGCTGTTGGGAAGCGGTAGCGTCGACGAAAGCATTTTTGACGGAGCTTTCCAATAGGGATAGCCGATACATTGGCGCAAGCTTATCCGAGGCCTTGGATCGCTTTGCAAGTTCCGGCGACGATACCGTTCGCGAGGTTTTACACGATTACACGGCATACTGGCTCGGCATCGGACTCGCTAATATTATGAACATTTTTAATCCGCAAACAATCATGATCCAAAGCGAATTCAATCGGGTAGGCGATTGGTTTCGGGAACGCATCGAGGAAGTCGGCAAAAACCGGGCGCTTCCGTTCGCTAGGAACACGAAAATCGTATATGCGGGGCAACACGAATACCTTCATTTGAAAAGCGCTTTTGCGGTCGTCATGCAGCATTTCCTATCTAAAGAGCACCACAAAAAATTCCCGATCCAAAAATTGTTCGAGAACATTGGAGCCAACGGATGATGAAAAAAACGGAACTGTTGCGAAGAGTCGGGTCCATAAGCCAACTCGCAGGCTTTCAGAAACTGATGATTACGGAGGGAAAAGGCAAAGGGAACGAGATCATCCAAGTCCGGAACGGGTCCGGGCTGATGTTCCAGATTGCCGTAGATCGCGCATTCGATATCGGTTACTGCGAGTTTCAAGGAGTACCGGTTAGCTGGCTGTCTCCTACCGGTCCGGTAGCGCCAAGTTACTACGACAAGGAAGAAAGAGAATGGAACCGCAGCTTCGAGGGCGGGTTGTTCGCGACATGCGGGTTGACCTACATGGGCAAGCCCAGCGTGGACCAAGGCCAAGCGCTTGGGCTTCATGGCAGGATTTCGTCGACGCCGGCGCATGTTCTGGCGACGGAAGCCTCATGGCAAGGGGAAGAATATTGGCTTTCGTTCAAGGGCGAAGTGCGCGAGAGCTCGGCAATCGGGGAGAACGTGAAGCTGGAGAGGACGATTCGCACCAGATTGGGCTCGAATGAGATCGAGGTTACGGATCGCGTAACGAACGAAGCGTTCCAACCCGTCGAGCACATGGTTTTGTATCATTTCAACTTCGGGTACCCGCTGCTGAGCGAGACGGCGCACATTCGGCTTCCCGACGCTCGGAGGAGATGGATTGCGGGGGATGGGCCGACGGATGGCTGGGAGCGCTTCGAGCCGCCTCAAAACGATTTCATGCCGACGGTCATGCTCCACGAGCTAGCGGATTCGCAGGAGGACAGTGCAAGCGTTGTCATTGAAAATCTAATCGAGCATAACGGCAGAAATAAACGTATCAGCGTCCGCTTAGAGTTCGACCCAACGGCGCTTCCGTTCTTGACGCAGTGGAAACATGCGGGATCGGGACGGTACGTGATGGGCATAGAGCCGAGCAACGCGACGACGGAAGGCAGAGAGACGCATCGTCGTCTGGGGACGCTCCCGTATTTGGAACCCGGCGAGACGAAGGAGTACCGTTTGAAATTCAGCATCGAACTCGAGGAAGGGGATGAGCTGGCTCCATGAACGTCATCTGTGTTTTGCTCGATACGTTGCGGCGGGATCATGTCGGATGCTACGGGAATTCGAACATTCATACGCCGAATTTGGACCGGTTCGGCAGCAACGGCGCCGTTTTCCAAAATGCGTATTTAGGGTCTTACCCATGTATGCCCGCCCGACAGGATTTGTGGACAGGCAGGTTAAACTTTCTGTGGCGCGGCTGGTCCCCTCTAGAGTATGACGAGGAAGACCTGGTAACGCTGATTAGCCGTTCCGGTAAAACCAGCATGTTGGTGACGGATCATTATCATTTATGGCAAAACGGGGCCGGGAACTACCACATGAATTTCAGCGGCATGGAATTGATTCGAGGCCAAGAAATGGACAATTGGATTACGGATCGCACGGCCGAGGTTTCGTACCCCGCGTCCCCCGATAAGCTGAACGGCAACTGGGAGAAGTACGCGCGCAACACGTCCTCGTTCCAGGCGGAAGAGGATTACTTCGCCGCGAAAGTGTTCCAGCGAAGCATGGATTGGGTCGAAAACAACAAAGATCACGAAGACTTCTTCTTAATGATCGATTGCTTCGACCCGCATGAACCGTTCGATCCGCCGCCCGCTTATATCGAAAGGTACGCGCCCGACTACCGGGGGGAGGCGGTCATTTGGCCGAAATACGGAGATATCTCCCAGTACACTAAGGAAGAGCTCGATTATATCCATGCGCTGTATTGCGCCGAGGTCACGTTCGTCGATCATTGGTTCGGCAAGTTCTACAGCCGCCTTGAGGAGCTCGGGGTGTTAGAAAACACCATGGTAATTGTGACCAGCGACCATGGATTTTTATTCGGAGAGCACCAGTGGCTGGGCAAGCACGCACGCATCCTATATCAAGACATCGCTCAAGTGCCGCTGCTCATCCAACATCCAGCCATCCGGCCGAATACGACGTACAACGAGCTCGTTCAGATGCCGGACCTGACCCCGACGATTTTGGACGCGCTGGGGATCGAAACTCCGAAGACCATGCACGGGGCAAGTCTGACGCCACTGTGGGAACCGACCCGTGCGGGGAATTGCGCGATTCGGGATCGGGAGTCGCTCATCTTCGGCGTGTTCGGCGGGCCCGTGTATTGCACTGACGGGGAGTGGATGCTCGTCAAAAAGCCGAATCCGACCAACGCGCCGCTGTATTGGTATACGCATTCGCATTACAACAACTGGAGCTTCGGCCAGATCAATTTCATCCAAGACAGTAAAGACCGGTACAAGGTATGGGACAAGTCCAGGTTCCCTGTCCAGTACGAACAGGCAAGGCCGAACCATGCGCCGCCTCGAATGATTCGAAGCAATGAGGAAAAACAAACGATCGTTCCGGAGCCGATGGATGAGTTGTATCATATTCGATTCGATCAGGCGCAAACCCAGAACTGCATAGACAGGGAGCCCGACATCGCCGAACGACTCAGAGAATCCATTTGTAAGCGCTTGGATGAATTGGGAGCGCCCAGCGAACAGAAGATCCGGCTCAATCTCGGCACCGATCAAGGCTAGCAGGTTATCCGCGATCCTTTGTAAAGGCTATAAACAGGGGATCGTTAGATAAACAGACAACCATATTTTAACGAGGGGATTGTTTACACATGAGAAGAAACGCAATCGTAGCCTTACTCGTCGTCACATTGCTAGCCATGGTCGGCTGCAGCCAAGCCACGAACGGCAGCAGCAGCTATCCGTCCGGAGATTTAACGTTCTTGGTGCCGTATCCCGCGGGGGGCGTCAACGATATCGTAACTCGCCAAGTTGCGCAGATGGGCAAGGAATATTTCAATCACCCTGCCGTCGTGCTCAATCGTCCCGGTGCGAGCGGAACGTTAGGCACGACCGAGTACATGCAAGAGAAAGCGAATTCGCACAAATTGTTACTCGCGAGCAGAAGTATTTTCGTCACGGTTCCGTTGGTGCAGGATGTCCAATATGCTTTTGCGGACATCGAACCGGTTATCGGCATCGATAATGTAGAATTCATTGTCTATACCAATCCGAAGAAAACGGGAATCGACAGCGTGGAAAAATTGATCGAATACGGCAAGTCCAATACGATCAAGTACGGTTCCGCAGGCCCGGGTTCCGACTTGCACCTGATTCAAGCCGGATTGTTCGCGATGGCAGGCGTGAAGGCCGAAGCGGTCGTGTTCGGCGGCGGCGGCGAAGCGATCAACAACGTGGCCGCGGGCCACATCGACGTCGCGGTCGGGCCGCCGGGCGCAGGATTGACATTGATCAAAGAAGGCTCCATCGTTCCGATCGCCGTTGCGGGTCCGGCAGCGTACACGGGCTTCGAAGGAATGACCGTGCCGACGCTGAAGGAAACAGGCTACGACATCAGCTACCCGGGCTTGAATTTCTTCGCGATGAAAGCCGGCACCGACGCTGCGAACATTCAATTTATGTATGACCAAATCGCGAAGATTTACGAGACGGAAGCGTTCAAGGAAGTTGTGAACAATACGAAATTGGATCTTAAGCCGATCGGTCCGGACGAAATTAAGCAATATATCGCGGAACAGCAAGCAACGGCGGAGAAGCTTCACGAGCTGATCGAGAAGAGCGGTCAATAAGCGGGAAGCAACCGAAAACAGTCTGCGGCGGGGAGGCAGTGCTCCAACTGCTCCCCGTTCTTTGCTTGAGGCGGGAGGCTTGCGACTGCATTTTTGCGGAACGGAGGACGGTTATGAAGATAAACAAAAACATCGTCGGCGGCGGTTTTTTTATCGTTTTGTCGGCGGCGATCCTGCTCGCCATCCCTTATCAGATCAAAGATACATCGGATGCGCTGGTGAATGCGCAATTTCTTCCGAGGGCGGTGACGTGGGTCATGCTGCTGTTAAGCGCATGCTTATTCGTTCAAGGATTGTTAAATGCGAAGAGGGGCAGCGCGGAGAAGGACACGATTACGATCCAGCTTTCGGATGAATTGCGTGTAGGGTTAACCATTGTGTTGTTGGTCGTTTACGCGATTATTATGCCGCTTGTCGGGTTCATGATTTCCTCGATTGCGGTATGCGGCGCCGTGTTGTTGCTCATGAAAGTAAAAAAGTGGACTTACTACGCTTATACGTTGGCGATCATCTTGATCACATACGCCATTTTTAAATATTTGCTGAACATTATGCTGCCGTAAGGAGGTGTCTGCAGTGATCGAAAATATAATTAACGGATCCGGAGCTTTATTTACGTTGGATACGATACTTTTCATGCTGCTTGGCGTGTTTCTTGGCATTATTTTCGGAGCTATTCCGGGTTTAGGCGTCATGCTGGCGATCGTCATTTTCTTACCGATGACCTTCGGCGTCAATCCGATCGCAGGCATTCTCATGCTATTGGGGATCTATTGCGGCGGGACGTACGGCGGGTCGATCTCAGCCATCCTGATCAATACGCCAGGCACCCCTTCGTCCGCTGCGACGCTGTTGGACGGGTTCCCGTTGAGTCAACAAGGGAAATCGAAGAAAGCTCTCTTGATGGCGCTTTACGCCTCGGTGATCGCCGGGGTAATCAGCGCCATGTTGTTGCTGGTTGCCGCGCCGCAGCTGGCGAAAATTACGATGTTCTTCGGCCCGGCCGAATATTTCATGCTGGCGGTATTCGGATTATCGATCATCGCGAGCGTAAGCGGGGATAACGTTTTTAGAGGCCTGATTGCAGGCTGTTTAGGAGTTTTTATTTCGACCATCGGAATGGACACGGCCAGCGGCGTATTTCGTTTCACCTTCGGCAATATCAACTTGGCAGGCGGAATTACGTTGGTTCCGGCGCTTATCGGTCTGTTCGCTTTTTCCGAAATTTTGGCCAAGATCAACGATAAGGACAATTCGGTATCCGGCAAACAAATGGCGTTCACGGGGGAAGGGCTGAAAGGTTCGGAACTGACGAGAAGCATGGGGACGATCTTCCGCTCTTCCATTGTAGGCACGATCATCGGCATTATCCCGGGAACGGGCGGAGGCATCGCGTCGTTCATCAGTCACGATATGGCGAAAAGGAAATCGAAAAACCCCGAAAATTACGGGAAAGGCGAACTGGACGGCGTAGCCGCGGCCGAAGCCGGAAATAACGGCGTCACCGGCGCTACGCTGATTCCGCTCTTGACCCTGGGCATTCCTGGCGACGGGGCCGCGGCCGTACTGCTTGGAGCATTCATGCTCAATGGCCTTCTTCCGGGTACAAGCTTATTCACCGAGCATGCCACAACAATCTACGCGGTCATGGTCGGCTTGATCGTTGTGAACATCATCATGCTTTTGCAAGGCAGGTTGTTAATCAACTTCTTTGCGAAGATCGCCAACGTTCCGGTCACGATCTTGATCCCATTCCTGATTTTAACGTGTACCGCTGGCGCGTTCGCGGAAACCACTTCGGTTTTTAGCGTATATATCGCAGTCGTTTTCGGCATCTTCGCCTATTTCTTGATTAAATTAGGTTTTTCGCCCGTGCCGCTGCTGCTGGGCATTATTCTGGGGCCGATCGCGGAATCCAACCTCGGACGGGCGCTCATCATTTCGGAAGGCAGTTTGGCGATTTTCGTCACGCGCCCGATCAGTGCGGCGTTCATCTTGTTGACGTTGCTTTCGATTTTCCTTGCGGTCCATGCCGCTCGGAAGGACAAGAAGTTAAAGAAATCCTAATATAAAAACATGTCGGTAACGAGGGAAGAGAGAAAATGAATCAACCCAACAAAACCAATGTACTCTGGATTTTGGTCGATCAAATGCGGGCGCAAGCGATGAGCCATTTGGGGGATCCGAACGTGAATACCCCAAATCTCGATCGATTGGCTGTCGAGGGAGTTGAATTTACGCAAGCGGTCTCCGGTACGCCGCTGTGCACGCCCTTCCGCGGCGCAATGCTCACCGGGCGGTATCCGCATCGCTCCTCAGTGCCTGGACTCAACTCCCCGCTCTCCACGGAAATGCCGACGCTGGCCCACGCCTTCGCCGACCACGGTTATAAAACGTGCTGGATCGGGAAGTGGCATTTGGACGGCGACCGTCCGGAGCTGGATTTAACGCTGGAAGTGAACAAAAAGGATAAGCGGATCATCCCGAAGGAAAGAAGAGCGGGCTTCGAGGATTGGTGGGCGTACGAGAACAACAACCAGCCGTTTCATTGCTGGGTCCATGGGGAGCAGGATGGCCGGACCGTTTCTTATCGGCTGCCGCGTTACGAGACGGATGCGCTGACGGACATCTTGATCGACTGGCTGCGGAATTACGCCGCAGGCGGCGAAGCTCGTCCGTTCTTCGCTTCGTTGTCGGTGCAGCCTCCCCACGACCCTTACGTAGCTCCGGCGGAAACGATGAAAAATTACAACCCCGCCGCATTGCAGCTTCGTCCGAACGTACCGAACATTCCGAACGTTACGGATCGCACTCGGGAAGAACTGGCCGGTTATTATGCAGCGATCGAACGTATCGACTGGAACGTGGGCCGCATCCGGGAAACGCTGCTTGAGTTGGGGTTAGACCAAAACACGCAAATTATGTTTTTTAGCGACCATGGCGATTTGCATGGCTCGCACGGTCAATTCCGCAAGCAAGCGCCTTGGGAAGAGTCGATTCGGATTCCGTTCATCGTCGGGGGACCGACGCGGAAAAGCTACAAGACCAAAAAACTGGATTTTCCGATCAACCATGTCGATATCGCTCCGACGACGCTGGGGCTATGCGGCATTCGCAAACCCGAAGGAATGGACGGCACCGATTACTCGGCCTTCATCCTGAACGAGTCTGCCGTACAACAAGATGTTCCCGACAGCGCCTACCTCAGTTTGCCGATTCCGACTTCGAACTTGAAAGGCATTATTCTCGAAGAAGGCGTGGACCGACCGTTCCGAGGCATCGTCACCCGCGACGGGTGGAAATATATCGTTCTCGAAAACCAACCGTGGCTTATGTTCCATTTAAAAGAGGACCCTTACGAGCTCGTAAATCTTGCGCATAACGTTTTCTACAAAGAGAAGCGGCGGGAGCTGCAACAACGTCTGGCGGAATGGATCCGCGAGACAGGGGATACGTTCGCTCTGCCGGATGTGGGATAGGAATAAGCAGGCAGGAGTCCAAGGAGAGGAACAACCAATGAATATCGTATATATCCATTCTCATGATACCGGCCGATATATTCAGCCCTACGGGCATGCGGTGCCGACGCCGAACTTAATGAAGTTAGCGGAGGGGAGCGTCGTCTTCCGTCATGCTTACTGTATGGGACCCACTTGCTCGCCGAGTCGAGCGGCACTCCTGACGGGCATGGCCCCCCACTCTTCCGGTATGGCGGGGCTCGCGCATCTGGGTTTTCAATTGAATGATTACCAGCAGCATCTCGTCCAGTTTTTAAACCGGAGCGGGTACGAAACGGCTCTGGCGGGCATTCAACACGAGGCGCCAGACATCGAGATGATCGGGTATCAGCGAATCCTCGGCAATCCCGAAGTGGATATGGCCGATTTCGAATTCGATTCGATCACTTACGACGTGAACAATGCCAAAGCCGCCGCTGCGTATATTCAAGAGCGGAAAGGCGCATCCGAGCCGTTTTTCCTTTCTTTCGGGATGTTTAACACGCATTTGAACTTCCCCGCGGCCAGCTCGGAATTCAACCCGAATTATTTGACGCCGCCGCACCCGTTCCATGATAACCAACAAACCCGCGAAGTGATGGCCGGGTACATGACCTCGGCGAAAATTATGGATCAATGCGCGGGCATCGTGATCGATGCCATCGAAGAAGCGGGATTGAGTCGGGAGACGCTGGTCATTTTTACAACGGACCACGGGTTGCCGTTCCCGCAAATGAAATGCAATTTATATGATACCGGAATCGGTGTCGCCATGATTCTGCGAACGCCGGAGCAACTGCGCCGAGGCGAAGCGGTGGACGCACTGGTTTCCCATATCGATCTGTTTCCGACCATCTGCGACATGGCGGGATTGGAGCCGCCCGCATGGCTGCAGGGGCGTTCGCTGCTTCCTTTGTTGAAGAAGGAAACGGACCGGGTGCGGAATGAAATTTTCGCGGAAGTCACGTATCATGCCGGGTATGAGCCGATGCGCTGCATCCGTACGGACCGGTATAAATACATTAAATATTTTGACGATCATCAAAAGTATGTTCCCGTGAACCTAGATCAAAGCGCGATGAAAACGTTCGTGGTCGAACACGGCTTGCTGATGCGGACCCGCCCGAAGGAAATGTTGTTCGACTTGTATTTGGATCCGGTCGAACGCGTCAATTTGGCGGAAGATGCACAGCATCAAGCGGTGAAGGAAGAGCTCGCGGAACGCTTGGCGCATTGGATGAAAGAGACCGACGATCCGATTCTTCGCGGTCCCGTGCCGTTGCCGGAGGGCGGGAAAGTATTGGGCGGCCCCGCATAGAAAATAGATTTACTATATCTTGAGCCACCAATCCGGGCATGGGGAGAATGCCGAGAGCGGTGGCTCTATTGTTATTTACGGATTTGCATCATGGCCGAGTGCAGGCGTTGCCTAATTTCAGGCAAGTCGCGGGCCAGGTTGCGGAGTTCTTGCGGATCCTCCTGAAGGTCGTATAATTCGGCGACATCGTTGTGGTTCTCGATGTATTTATACCGACCGTCGGAAACCATGCGGCTATTGTTCAATTCACTGAATTGATAAGATTTGTGGGCATCGGGCTGACCCCGCAGCTGAGGAACTAAGGAGACCCCGTCTAATGCCGCACGGGCGTATTCCGCGCCGGCCAGATCCAGCAGGGTCGGGTGCAAGTCGACAAGTTCCGCAAGGGCGTTGCTGGTACCGGCGACGGGGTGGCGCGGATCCGAGATGATCAGCGGAATGCGAAGCGCTCCCTCGTACATCGTGGATTTTTGAAACAAGCCGTGGTCTCCCATCATCTCTCCATGATCCGCGCAGAACATAATGACGGTATCGTCCGCAAGCTTCCTGCGTTCCAACGTATCGAGAATTGTTCCGACCCAATCGTCGATTAGCGTGATCGCGGCGGCGTAATGTCTTTTCACTTTCAATAGGTCTTCATCGCTCATGCCTTGCGTATGTTTACTGCTCTTGCGCTGTATCCATTGCGGCTTATCCTCCAGCGAGTCTGCGATGGAAGCCGGGAACGGTCTGTCGCCAATGGTCTCGACATATTCTGCGGGCGCGTCCCAAGGATCATGCGGACCGACGAAGCTGACGAAGAGATGCCATGGCGATTCGTCGGAGATGCGCTCCAGCCATTCGCACGAAGCGCGGCCGATATAGCTGTCGTGGAAGTGCTCGGCCGGCAGCGGGGAAGGCCAAGCGTTCCAGAGTTTCCAATTATCGAACCGCCTGCGGTAATCCTCGACGAATGCCGTCAGCAACCCGCGGTCTCGCAAATAGCGCTGATAAGGACCGGCGATGTGACTGTCGTCGTTCGGATCGATTTCGAGCTGCATGAGTCGATTCCGGCGAAACGCGGCATTCATTTTGCCTTCGGTCTCGTGGACGTCCGTAAAGCCCAGATGGTACATTAGCGGCAGGTCTCCGTTCAGTCCATAGAAATGATCGCCTTTATGGAGGTCGCTCTTTCCGACGATCCCGACGCGGTACCCTGCTTGTCTTAGCGCTTGGTAATAGGTCGGCTGCGAAAGCGGGTAGTTCACGAAGTTTTCCAAATTGCCGATCCTGTGCGGGTAAACGCCTGCGGCCAAGGAGCTGCGGCTCGGCCCGCATACGGGGCTGTTGCAGACCGCTCGTTCGAATCGAACGCCTCTAGCCGCAATGCGATCGATGTTGGGCGTATCCACCATGTTCGTCCCTGCGCAGCTTATCCAATCGAAACGGAACTGATCGACCATAATGAGCAATAGATTAGGCTTGGTCAGATAAGTCACTCCTTGTTCAATGGGTTTATTAAGACAATACGCTATAGGTGCTCAGGTAAGGAAGACGTCAGGAGTCGGATCGGAGAATATGCAAGGAAATCGGAGATTCCGTTAAAGACGCCATGAGGTTCCTCCTAGTATAGTGATGTACAGAGAGGGGGATCCAACATTGGAGAAGAGGCCGCACATTCTATTATTCAATCCCGATCAATGGCGGGGCGACGTTCTTGGTCATATGGGGAACGAAGCCGCCGTCACGCCCAATTTGGATCGGTTGGTCGAGACGGAAGCCGTCTCGTTCCGGAACGCGTTCTGTCAGAATCCTGTGTGTACGCCAAGTCGCTGCTCCTTCATGTCCGGATGGTATCCGCACGTGAGAGGGCATCGAACGATGTACCATATGATGAGGCCCGACGAACCCGTTCTGTTAAAGCAATTGAAAGATGCAGGTTATCATGTATGGTGGGGGGGCAAGAACGATCTCGTTCCTCCGGACGGCGGCTTTGACGCATATTGCGACGTGAAATACGAACCTGAGCGGAAACCGAGGGCGATGTTCGGCGGGGCGTTCGAAGGGGGCGCGTCCACGTGGCGGGGGGAACCGGGGGATGATCGCTATTATTCCTTCTATGTAGGCGAACTGGACGCCGGCGGCGAACTCGATTACTTCGACTCCGATTGGGCGAACGTCATGGGCGCCGTGGATTTAATCCGGAACGCGCCCGAGGATCGGCCGCTATGCATCTACCTGCCGCTGCTGTACCCGCATCCGCCTTACGCCGTCGAGTCGCGCTGGCTGGAACTGATCGATCGCTCGAAATTGCCGGACCGAATCTCCGTTGATAGGTTGGCGGGGGAGAAGCCGTCCATCTTGTCGGGCCTACGTCAGTTATACAACATGCAGACCTGGTCGGAAGAGCGTTGGACAGAGCTTCGGGCGACGTATTACGCGATGTGCGCGCGCGTAGATCATCAATTCGGTCTTATTATGGAAGCGCTTAAAGAGAAAGGGATATACGACGATACGGCAATATTCGTTTTCTCCGATCATGGCGATTTCACCGGCGACTACGGATTGGTCGAGAAAAATCAAAATACGTTCGAGGATTGTCTCACCCGTGTGCCCTTCGTTGTGAAACCGCCTGCCGATGCGGGCGTCAAGCCGAGAGTCAGCGAAGCGCTCGTCGAGTTGGTGGATTTGCCGGCAACGGTACACCATTACGCCGGAATCACGGCCGATTATTCCCACTTCGGTCGCTCCCTGGCGCCGTTGATCGAAGGTGCGACGGACGAGCATCGCGATGCGGTATTTTGCGAAGGAGGCCGCCTCCATGGCGAAACCCATTGCAACGAATCGGCTCCGGCGAACGAAAATCCGGCTACCTTGTACTTCCCGCGAGGCGAGATGCAGCGCAGCGAAGGGCCGGAGCATACGAAGGCGACGATGGTTCGGACGAAACGATACAAATACGTTCGCAGATTATATGAGACGGACGAATTGTACGATCTGGAACAGGACCCCCATGAGACGACAAATCGAATCCACGATGACGAAATGGCGGAGGTCGCGCAGGCGTTAAAGGAGCGAATGCTTCAATTCTATCAGGAAACCTGCGATGTCGTGCCCCATAAAAGAGATTCTCGGGGGAAATAAAACGAAAAGAGGGAGATCCAGATGAAAAAAATGACGACGCTTGCTTTATGCAGTGCTTTGTTGGTTGGGACGATGGCGGGATGCTCCGGCGCAGCCGAAACGGCTCAAAAAAGCGCGAATACGCCGCAAGAAGGCACGGGGGCAACGCAACCCGCGTCTGCGGACGACATGAGCGAAAAGATTACCATTAACTTGATGACCCGCAGTTACGCCGGCGGCGGTTGGGAACCCAATCATCCGATGGTAGAAGAAATGAACAAAAGATTGAATATCGATCTGAAGATCGAGTGGGTGCCTCTCGCGAATTATCAGGAGAAGCTGAATGTGATGGCAGCGTCCAACAACTTCCCGGACGTCTTCTATATTACGAACGCTGAATTCGTAAAATGGCAGAGCAAAGGAATCTTCATGGATGTGAAGCCGGAGCTCGATCAATATCCGAACATCCAAAAGCACATTCCGGAAGTGTCGCTTGCGCACTTCAACCCCAAAGATAAGTACTATGGGATTCCGTTCTACTATCAGGACGCCAGAGATTCGCTTGCGATTCGACAAGACTGGCTGGATAAACTGGGTCTGAAGATGCCGGAGACGGTCGATGAATTCTACGAAGTGGCTAAAGCATTCGCGACGCAGGATCCAGACGGCAACGGTCAGCATGACACGGTCGGGTTCTCGTTGGAGATCAGCCCGGCGGGCGCGCTCCAGTTTGCCGGAGTACCTTACTATATGTATGGCGCATTCGGACTGGCAAACGGTTGGAAGGCGGATGACAACGGCGAACTGATCCCGATGCAGGTGCAGAGCGAAGAGCTGAAGAACTTCATCGGCTTCCTGCGCAAGGCATACGCGGAAGGCGTTCTGGACCGGGACTTCGCGATATTAAAGGCCCGGGACACGCTGAACAAGCTGGAGGCTGGCAAGTCCGGCGTCGCCAACGTGAACCCTCAGCAGTTGTACACCGAAACGCTGCCTACCCTGACGAAAACGCATCCGGAAGCGGTGCTGACGCAGCTCGCGCCGCCAGCCGGACCGAACGGGCAGCGGGGCATGCCGAGCATCCCGACGGCGGACAAGATCGTCATCAATTCGAAAATCGATCCGAAGAAGCAGCAGCGCATCCTGAAGATGATGGATTACATGCTCTCCGATGAAGGGTACGACTTCGTAAAGCACGGCATTGAAGGGGTACATTACAAGAAGATTTCCGACACGCAGTACGAGCAATTGGAAGCTTCGAAGACGGATCGCCAATTCCTTCTGCTCGGTTGGTTCTTTAAGCGCTTCGACCCGATGTTCTTGATCTACAAGTGGATGAATCCGGAGCAAGTCGAGACGATTAAAACGTATTTCGATAACAACGCCAAGTATGTCGTGAAGAACGACGGATTCGGTCTTGTGTCGGAGACGGCGATTAAGGTCGGCGCGAACATCGATCGGAAATGGATGGATACGATGGTCAAGATTATCGCCGGTCAGGCGCCGATCGAAGACATCGACAAAGCGATCGCCGAATGGCGCGCTTCCGGCGGGGATAAAATCATCGAGGAAATCAATGCCGAATACAAGAAGCTGAAGTAATTATGCAATACGATTCAGGGAATTTCGGAAAGCCTGAATGAAGCACTTCGTTCATTCGGGCTTTCTTTACCTAGGAGGTATCACGATGAATCTTGCACAACCGAAGACGGCCTTGCGGCCGAAAGTCGGCGCTTCGTCCTCTTGGAAAGAATGGAGGCGCGGCCTCCCGATCTATCTCATGATTTTGCCGGGTCTCCTACTGTTCATCATTTTTAAATACATTCCTATGGTCGGTCTATTGATCGCTTTCCAAAATTACGATCCGTTTCTAGGCTATATCGAAAGCGCTTGGGCCGGCTTGGAACACTTTCAGCGTTTGTTCCAAGATCCGCAATTTTGGATCATTCTGCGCAATACGCTCGTGATCAGCGCAATCAACTTATTTCTATATTTTCCGATCCCGATTCTGCTGGCGCTGTTGTTCAATGAAGTTCGTACGAGTTGGTATAAAAAGTTGGCGCAGACGGTTACGTACATTCCGCACTTTTTAAGCTGGGTCGTTATCGTTAGTATTACCGTGCTGCTATTCGCTACGCAGGATGGCGGCATTAACAACCTGCTGGCCACGAACGGTTTGGAACGAATCGACGTGATGACGGATCCGCAATATTTTTATCAATTGTATCTGTCTCACGTAGTGTGGAAGGAAGCGGGATGGAGCGCGATCATCTTCCTGGCGGCGCTCGCGTCCGTCGACCCGACATTATATGAAGCCGCGAGAGTGGACGGGGCGAGCCGGCTTCGGCAAATTTGGCATATCAACTTGCCTGCCCTGCGCACGACGATCTTGATCATCTTCATTCTCCGGCTCGGCCATGTATTGGATTCGGGCTTCGAGCATATCCTGCTGCTCCGGAACTCCTTGAACGTCCATATTTCCGAGGTGTTCGACACCTATGTATACGAATACGGGGTGCTCCAAGGAGAGTTCAGCTACACGACCGCCGTCGGATTGTTCAAGGCGGTTGTCGGACTCGTGCTCGTCATTTTTGCGAATCGAGCTGCCAAGAAATTCGGGGAGGAGGGGGTTTACTAACATGAGGAAGTTTGCTTTCAGGCCGCCGACCGTGTTCGACGTCATCGTATATGCAGCGGTGTTTGCAGCGATCGCGATCGTACTGCTTCCTGTCTTGTACGTGCTGCTGAGCTCCTTCTCCACGAAAGCCGAAATGATGGCCCGCGGGTTTTATTTCATCCCACATGACTGGACGTTGAACGCTTACGGCTACTTGTTCAACAATCACAACTTTGTGACATCGTACGGCAACGCGATCGAAATTACGGTGGTCGGCACGTTATTCAGCATTACGCTCACAACGTTGATGGCTTACGGATTGTCGCGCACATGGCTCAAAGGCCGGAAAGTCTTAAATTTTATGGTCGTCTTTACGGTACTCTTCAGCGGGGGCATCATTCCGACGTATTTGCTTACGAGCCAGCTCGGCTTATTGAACAGCTATTGGTCGCTGTACCTGAACGGCGGTGTGTTATCGTTCTTCCTGATCGTGATGCGGAGTTTCTTCCAGAGCATCCCTAAAGAGCTGGAAGAAGCGGCCCGGATCGATGGCTGCGGGGAGTGGATGCTTTTCTTCCGCATCATCCTGCCGTTGTCGACGACGTCGATCGCGACCTTCGTCATGTTCTACGCTTCATTTTACTGGAATTCTTACTTCCAAGCGGTGTTGTTCATCAGCGATTCGCAGATGATTCCGCTGCAGGTATTCTTAAGGCAAATCGTCCTCGAGGCCGG
The DNA here is from genome assembly GCF_035645195.1 of Paenibacillus sp. Lineage (NCBI taxonomy): Bacteria > Bacillati > Bacillota > Bacilli > Caryophanales > Paenibacillaceae > Paenibacillus > Paenibacillus sp. The sequence goes on from NZ_DASQNA010000019.1 coordinate 42,663, forward strand.
CAACTCGCTGGAATCGTCGTCCGGGGGGTATGAGTTTGGACCGCCTGTGAAGATGGCCGTCGTCGTCCTGGCGGCAATACCGATGCTGGTGATGTATCCTTTCTTCCAAAAGTATTTCGACAAGGGGATGCTGGTGGGTTCCGTGAAAGGGTAAAAGAAGCAGGAAGATACAAGGACACAATGCTATTATGGATCAAAAGGTAGGTGGTGTTCCTGTGTATCAAGTCGTAGTAGTGGAAGACGAGCATTGGATTCGCAGCGCCGTCATTAAGATGATCGAGCAGACGGGGGACGCCTTCGAAGTGATCGGCGAGGCGAGCAACGGGGATGAGGCGCTCCAGCTCATCGAAACCGCGCTGCCCATGATCGTCATTACGGATATTATGATGCCGGTGCGAGACGGGTTATGGCTGGTCAAGGAAATTTATGACCGAAAGCTTCCGATCGTCTCGATCCTTCTTTCCGGATACAATGAATTCGAGTATGCGAAGCAAGCGCTTCAGTACCAAGTTAGCGACTACTTGTTAAAGCCGGTTCTCGAGGAAGAAGTGGAGCAGGCGCTGCGGAGAGCGAAAACAAGAACGCCGCAATTTCAGGGACAGAGGCCTTTCTTCCTGGGCGTTCAGCAGTTTTTCGATAAGTTAGGGACGACGGATCCGCAATCGGTTCTTAAGGAGCAGCAACGACTCGTCGATGCGGTTGTTCGGGCGGACACGCTGACGACTAGCGAAAAGACGGTCATTCTCAAATCGTTCTCTTCGAAGTTTCAGGATTCTATTGTAGGGCTGCACCCTTCCTTTGCTAGGGTGCCGTTCCCCGGGATCGGGACGGCGGAGCTCGAGGCGCATTTTCAGACGTTAACCGAATCCTGGCTGCTGTATTTTAACGCTCTGCACCAGGTCGAGATGCGGCAGACGATTCGGAACGCGTGCGAATTTATCCAAGCTCGGTACTGCGAAGATTTATCGTTGTCGGATATGACCCAGCGGTTCCATATCAGCGCCTCGCAGTTCAGCCTTTTGTTTAAGAAATACACCGGGCAATCGTTCGTACAATACGTAAATTCGATTCGGATCCAAGAGGCTAAGCGGTTATTGGTTGAAGACAAGCTCAAAGTGTACGAGGTCGCCGAGCAAGTCGGATTTCAGTCGCTGCCGCATTTCAACCGCGTCTTCAAGCAGTATGTGGGATCGTCCCCGAACGATTACAAAAAAGGGTTAAGCGTGTAGGGCATGCAGAGAAGAGGGCTTCGAGGCTTACATTTCCGGCTGAATATTCGAGCGAAGCTGGCGATCGCCTTCCTATCGTTCGGGCTGCTGACCATTTTCATTTTGGGCTTCATCTCTTACACGTATTATAGCAACGGAGTGCAACGCGATTTCTACCGCATTTCGCAGGAGGCGACGCTCCGGCTCAACCACCACATTGAATTTTATTTATACCAACTGTCGAAATCTACGTCCTCCGTCGTCACCACCGACGTCGTTCAGCGGTGGATGAAGGGGGACGGCATCTCCGGAGAGGAAAGAAAGGACGCGGAGAACGCGCTTCGCCGATACGTCGCGATTAATTTCCCGGAGATCGTCGGCATGTTCCTGATTACGCCGGACGGCCGTACGCTCGCGATGTCGAATTTGTCGCTGACGTCCGAGACGCTCGTCCGGAACGAGCCTTGGTACAACAGCGGCTTCCGGGAGGAAGTCGCTGTGATCCCTACGCATCGGGTGCAATATGTGCCTGGCGATGTTCGGGTCCTTTCGCTGGAGATTCCGGTTTATAGTGTCGAGAATATTGACTACTTAGGAAAGCTGGTCATCGACTTCCTCCCGGAAGAGATCGAAAGCACATTCTCCAAAGCCAAGCTCGCTCCGTCCGGGCAATTCTTCATCGTATCCGATCAAGATACGATCGTGTATGCCTTGAACTACCGTTGGCTCGGGCTGCCCCGCGGGGAAACGGAGTTTAGCGCGCTCGATTTGAGCGACAATGAAGCCGCATCGATTCAATTCTGGAACGGGAAGCGCACGTTGGTCGCATCGTCGGCGTCGGAGACGACCGGTTGGACCTTCGTGTCGGTCGTGCCCTTCGACGAGATGGCTTCGGCAACCAGAAATACGCCGAACGCGATGCTGCTCACGTTTCTCATCATTGCCGTGTGCATTCTGTTGGTCGTTCCGTTCTTGTCGGGCGCCTTCGTCAAACCGATCATGCATCTTAGGCAGGTCATGAGAAGCGTGGAGCGCGGGGACTTGCAGGTACGCGCAGCCTATCATTCGGGACACGACGAATTTCAATATTTGAATCGAAGTTTTAACGCGATGATCGACCGTGTCAACGAGCTTCTCGAGACGGTCAGCGAGCTGAAGGTGAAGGAAGTGACGCTGCAGCTGAAGGAAAAGGAAGCCATGGTCAAAGCGCTGCAGAATCAAATCAATCCTCACTTTCTATACAATTCGCTGGACATCATCAAAAGCATGGCGTACTTGGCGGATATGCCGGACATCGTGAAAATGTCGCGGGCGTTGGCCGATTTTTACCGGTATACCGTTCAAGATACGCATGGAATCGTAAAGCTGGAAGACGAGCTGAAACACTTAGGGTACTACCTGACGATGATTCACCTCCGATTCCCTTCGTTCCAGAGCAAATTTAGCGTAAACGATAAATTTCTTCCTTATCGCTTGCCGAAGCTCGTGCTTCAACCGATCGTGGAAAATGCGGTGAAGTACGGGATCGAGCCGAAGGGCGGCAAGGGCAGCATTATCGTGAATGCGTACGATGAACACGGGATGCTCATTATCGAAGTGGCCGACAACGGCCCAGGCATTCCCGAGGCAAGGCTCGAACAAATTCATCGCGAGCTCGATGCGCTGACCAAGGATGCGCATTCGGGTTACGTCAGGCAGCAATCCCTCGGGATCGCGAACGTCCATGCCCGCATCGTCTTGCAATACGGGGAGCCCTACGGATTAAGCATCACATCGTTCGAAGACCGGGGCACGGTGGTATCCATTCGTTTGCCGCTTAGTGATTCTGAGGATTATATCGGAAAGGGAGTTGCGGAATGAAAGCCATTATGCTCATGTTCGACACATTGAATAGACATATGCTTCCGCCTTACGGGTGCGATTGGGTGCACGCCCCTAATTTCCAAAGGTTGGCGGAACGAACCGCTATATTCGATCGCGCGTACGTCGGCAGCATGCCCTGCATGCCGGCGCGGCGGGAAATCCATACGGGGCGTTACAACTTTTTGCATCGAAGCTGGGGGCCGTTGGAGCCTTTCGACGACTCCATGCCGGAGCTGCTGCGGAAGAACGGCGTATATACGCATCTCGTGACGGACCACCAGCATTATTGGGAGGACGGCGGAGGAACGTATCATACGCGATACAGCTCGTTCGAATTGGTTCGAGGCCAAGAAGGAGACCCGTGGAAAGCGGAAGTGGCGGAACCATCCCTGGAAAACGTAAAGTATATGAAGCTTATGCATCCGCTGGTGCGCCAGGACCAAATCAACCGGAAATACATTCGCGAGGAGCGGGATTTCCCTCAAGCGATCACCATGGAGAAGGGGATCGAATTTCTTCGGACGAACCACCGAGAGGATTCCTGGTTTCTTCAGATCGAGACGTTCGATCCGCATGAACCGTTCTTCGCTCCGCAGCGATATAAAGATTTATATCCGCACAAGTACGACGGCAAACCATTCGATTGGCCGCCGTACGGTCCGGTGAACGAATCGCAAGAAGAAATCGATCATGTGCGGTTCGAGTATGCGGCCTTGCTTAGCATGTGCGATCATTATCTCGGCAAGGTGCTTGACACCATGGACGAGCTCGACCTATGGAAGGACACGATGCTGATCGTCAATACGGACCATGGCTTTTTGCTCGGGGAACATGATTGGTGGGCGAAGTCGATTATGCCGTTCTACAACGAGATCGCGCATATGCCGCTGTTCATTTGGGACCCTCGAAGCGGGATTCGGAACGAGCGCAGGCAAAGTCTCGTACAGACGATCGATTTGGCTCCAACGCTCCTTCGCTATTTCGGACTAGAAGTCCCTCCGGATATGCAAGGGATAGATCTGAGGGAAACGATCGCGAATGATCGGGCGACGCGCGAGGCTGTCTTGTTCGGCATCCACGGAGGTCACGTCAACGTCACGGACGGGCGGTATGTGTATATGCGCGCGCCGGTCAGCAAAGACAACAAGCCGCTTTACAATTACACGCTTATGCCGACGCATATGAGGAGCAGATTTTCCGTGTCGGAACTGGAGGACATAAGTTTGGCGCAGCCGTTCTCGTTTACGAAAGGCGTCCAAACATTAAAAATCAATGCGACCTCATACAATCAATCCCATGACTTCGGCACGCTGTTGTTCGACGTCGAGGCGGATCCGCTTCAGCAGCATCCGTTGCAGGATTCTTCTGTAGAACAGCGAATGATCGGGCTTCTCAAGCAATTGATGGAGGAGAACGACGCTCCGCCCGAGCAATACGTTCGGTTAGGATTGTAGTATACGCGAACGACAGGAAGCCGGATTCACGTGGAATCCGGCTTTTGTTCATTTCAACTTTTTAAAGGACGGATATTTTCGATGAGAATGCTTTCCGTTCCACAACCAGGCGTTCCCCGATGATTTCGAAAGAGCCGCGCAAACGGATATCTTGAGAGGAAGCGCCGATCAACACTTCCATGGCCCCAGGTTCCACCACTTGCTCCATATTCAGATCATGGAAGGCTAGCTGCCGCATGTCGACTTCGCACGTCACTTGTTTCGTCTGGCCTTTCTCTAGTGTCAATCTCGCAAACCCCGCAAGCTGTTTCACAGGCCTTACGACACTGCTTACGCTGTCTCTAATGTAGATTTGGACGATTTCATCCCCGCGGCAAGAACCTACATTTTCGATTGTAAACGAAATGGTAACCGCTCCGTCGGATCGAACCTGATCGTCGAGCTTCAAATGGTCGTACTTAAACTGCGTGTAGCTTAAGCCATGTCCGAACGGGTATAGGGGAGTATTCTTATCCATGTCGATATATTCCGCCCAAGTATCCAGATCGACGTAAAAAGGCAACCGGCTATGATACATTGGGATTTGTCCTTCGTCCTTGACAATGGTAACCGGCAGTTTCCCGCTCGGGTTGCATTTCCCCGTGAGAATGTTCGCAATCGCATGAGCGCCCGTTTGGGCAGGCAACCATGCGTATAGGAGAGCTTGGCTCTTCTCGTTAACCAGAGGCGTCGATAGCGGTCTGCCATCTACAATGACGGACACGACCGGCTTTCCTAGCTGGAATACGGCTTCCATCATCTCGAGTTGCGGCTTCTCGAGACCGATGTTGTGATTATCCTTATTTTCTCCCGCAGTCGCCGCCGGATGACGCATACTCTCCTTCCCGCCTAACACAGCGATCACGAGATCCGCTTGCCGCACGGCATGTAGAACCGCTTCGATTCCGCCGTCGATCGGTTTATTGATTTCGCAGCCCTTGGCGTACAGGATATTTTCCTTCCCGAAATGTTCCTCTAATACTTCCTTCACGGAATGACAACTCGGGTAGTATTTATCTACGAACTCCTCCGTAGACGAGTATTCCTTATTCGAAGAGGACGTGCTTCGCTTCAACCCTTCGATGATCATCTGTTTTTGTTCCGGAGTAGGTTGATCATCAAACACAATGCCTCTTTGTTTCAACACGTCTTTATATTCTGAGATCATGACGGCATAAGCGTTTTTGAGGAAATTGTCTTCTTCCGATCGGTCGAAATCGGCGCTGGTCGTATTCGTCGTGCCTACGGAGGAGTACCCTCCGAAGAAATTCGTTCTGTCATCGGATGTGGGCCCGATCAGCGCAATCTTTAACGGTTTGTCCAACGGAAGAATTCGGTTTTCATTCTTTACCAATACAATGGATTTCTCGGCGATTTCCTTAGAAAGCTCTGCATTTTTCAAGTTGATAATTTCTTCTTCGAAATTTCCGATCTCGTATGGGTTTTCAAATAAGCCTAACGTAAATTTCGTCTCCAGAATACGCCTTACCGAACGATCGATATAGGCCTCATCCAGCTCGCCGCGTTCAACCGCCTCGACCAAATGTTTGTAGCAAACATTGTTCGGCTGCTCCACGTCCACGCCTGCTTGAAGAGCTAAAATGGCGGCTTCTTTCGGATCCTTCGCCACTCGATACCGCGCATGGGCGTGACTGATGACGCCATAGTCCGCCACCACCAGCCCATTAAAGCCTAATTTATCCCTAAGGATATCGGTAAGCAACCATTTGGACGTGGACACGGCTTGATCGTTCAGGATGCCATAACTATTCATGACGGCCATAGCGCCGGCTTCGTGAATCACGGCTTCGAACGGGAAACAATAGGTGTCGAGCAATTTCCTCTCGGCGATTTGCTGTTCACCGCCGTTCCTTCCGCCTTCGGCATTCCCGTAGCCTACGAAGTGCTTTACTCCAGCCATCACTTCGCGATCGCCTTGAACCCCTTTGGTGAAAGCTACGCCCATACGAGCGACTAAATAAGGGTCTTCCCCGTACGTTTCTCCGACTCGTCCCCATCTCGGATCTCTTGCTAAGTCCACCAGCGGGGAGTGTACAGCCCGGATCCCGTAAGCCATAAGTTGTTTTCTAACGACTTCACCCATCTTCTGCGCCAGTTCCGGCTCCCACGTCGCCGCAACATTGATGGATTGAGGGAACGTCGTGGCCCCCGGAATTTGAGCGCCGGCAATCCCCTCGTTGTGTACGAGCGCTGGGATGCCTAATCTCGTTTCCTCGACCAGGAATTGCTGCAATCTTCTGAGGGTAGCCCTGTCTTTTACGTTATTGCCCGTCAAAGAACTGTTTAAATAACTTAAGGTACCGATGCCCTCCGCCAGGTTTTTTTTGAATGTTTCCATGTTATCCGCTGCGCCCATGAGGATGGAACAGGTTAACTGGGCAACTTTCTCTTCCAACGTCATTCGTCCCAGCAAGTCATCGATTCGTTCTTGGACGGGCTTGCCGGCATCCTTGTAAATCACTGTAAGAGCCCTCCTTGAATGTAAACTATCTTATGAGACATTGTAGCAATACCAAATAAAAACACTTATACTATTGTTGTTTTTCTGGATCGAATGTTGTTTACTTATCCTATAAGCTATGTAATCATGTTTCTTTCGCCGGGGGAATGAATGAATGAGCGACGCCCAAGTCTTGCAAAGCCTCTCGGTTCGCTCCGAGTATGAGGCAGATTTTCCGGAAAAAAGCGCGAATCTGAAGCTGCTTTGGAAGGAGGCTCTGTTATCAGGCAACATGAATATGATTCATCAAGTCGCTTCTCAGGCCAAACATATTAAAGATATTGGAATCCTCATAGAGGAAGATTTGAATATAACAAAGCTGTATATCGCTTCGACCATCCCCACAATTGTTGACACGTCGATCCTCAATGGACTGCCCAAAGACGTGGCGGAAACGTACAAAAAGAATTATTATTTACAAATTGGAGCCTGCAACAGCAAGGAAGAATTGATTCGGCTTCACTTCCGGTTTGTTGAAAATCTTATGAAAGCGACCACCCAATATTCCGTCAAACGGTATTCGCCGATTGTGAAGATCGCCATCGAATATATTCATAACAACAAGTTCCGTAAGATCTACCCGAAAGACGTTTCCCGAGCCGTCAAGGTGAATCGAAGTTACCTCTCCAAAATATTCAGCGAACAAGTAGGCAGGACGATCACGGATTATATCCATCGGACGAAAATGGAGCTGGCCATCGAACTGATGCAAAGCAATTTGTATCGTTATAATGAAATCGCCGAGATGTTAGGGTATTCAAGTTACCCTTATTTCAGTAAAGTGTTTAAGAAGATGTACTCCAAGCCTCCGCATGCGTACATGGAACAATTGTAAAAAAAGGAATCGTCGGAAATAGGTTCGTTCGCTTCGTTCATGCTGAATAAAAGCTCACGGCGCATTTTTTCGCAGCGGGCTTTTTATCGCGTTGACGCTTACACATCGGAAAGGAAACGTTTAAAAAGTCGTGTAAGCGCTATATAAGTAGTCGGCATGCCGCAAGCGATTGAAAGCCGCGGATTGTACAATGGATAAAGAGCTGTGCTGGCTGTGTCGTATTTTGGTAAGGTTATATGCGACGCAGTTGTGTATGATGGGACTGAGCAAATGTTACGGGAGTTGAAGGGATGAACGCACGCGCATGGCAATGGGCAACGCTTTCCTTGCGAATCAAATTAGTATTCATCGTTCTTGTTATCACACTTCCGCTCATTGGAATGTTGATCTATAACAATTTTTATTCCATACATGTCGTTCGTAAACAGGTGGCGGATTCCTACCAAAATTCGCTTGGCCTCTATATGAACTTGATCGACGCAGGATTGAACGATGCAAGTTCATACATGAACACGCTTGCCAATGGCTATGATTTGGTTTCGCTGAACCAAGTGAGTAAGGAAGAAGACTATCAGATGGCCAAAGTGTATTTATTCAACAAGCTGTCCAAAGATCTTGCTTTGCATAGTACAGTAAGCTCGCTTTTTGTATACCATGCGGAGAAGCATGATTATTTCGACGTGTTTCATACGCGAAGGTATTCCTTCGAGGAGAGGGAGAATGTTCAACGCTACGTCATTGATTTGATTAGGGAATCGCGGTTCCCTAAGGTGATCCCGGAGGAGAGATGGCAGTACCATCGAATCGGGGAGCATTACTACCTCATCGATCTCGTCTCGGCAAGCGACACGTACCTGGGCGCATGGGTCAGAGCCGATGAGTTGATCGGACCCTTGCGGTCGATGGAGATCGGGAAGGGTGGCGGGATTATACTCGCGAGCGACGAGGGTGAACCTATCATGGATTCCCCTCTAGCGCTAGAGAGCATCGACCTGCGCGAGGGTCGGAATGAATATTATTTGTCCGGAGCGGATGAAAAATATTTGATTGTCGCAACGCCTTCCCGCAGAGGGAATGTTAACCTTCTCGCGCTCATTCCGGACCAGCATATTTTGGCGAATCTTCCGTATCTCCAGCGTATTATTTGGTTTATCACGATCGGTGCGCTAGTCGTTATTCCTGCAGGGTTTTATTTTATGAGAAAGGCGTTTTTGAATCCACTGGGTCGGGTCGTATACGCCATGCGAAGGGTTCGCGGCGGGGAATGGAGCAGACGGGTCGACCTGACGAAGTCCTCAGAGGAGTTTACGATACTTGCCGAATCGTTCAATTCGATGATGGACGAGATTGAACGGCTCCGCGTCAACGTGTTTGAAGAGCAGTTGAATAAGCAAAGGGAAGAGCTGCAACGGCTCCAACTGCAGGTGAATCCGCATTTCTTTCTCAACTCCCTTAACATTGTGTACAATTTAGCGAAGGTTGGAAACTTCGAACTCATTATGCAAATGACGATGGCGTTGATTCGCCATTTCCGATTTTTATTCCGCAGCAACACTTCGTTCATGAAGCTTAGGGAAGAGATTGAACATACTCGGAATTATTTGAATATCCAGTCGCTGCGTTTTCCCGGACAGCTCACCTGGAACGTCGAAGCCCCCGAATATTTAACGGACGTGCCGGTTCCTCCGTTAATTATTCAATCGTTCGTCGAAAATTCGATTAAGCATGGGTTTACTATGGAGCATCCGATTCATATCCATGTGAAGGTCGGTTTCGAAGACGAGGAGGAAGGGGCGAACATAAAAATTAGAATCGCGGATACGGGTCAAGGCTTCCACGAGGCGGTGCTTGAGGAGTTGCAGGCCGGTAACAGCGTGGAGAACGGAAGCGGGGAACGGACCGGGATCTGGAACGTGCAGCGGCGATTGCGCCTTTTATATGAGGATGACGTGAGCATTGTATTTTATAATGATAAGCTTACGGGAGGAGCGGTTGTGGAAATGATCCTTCCTACGAATCCGGAATTGGAGGAGGAATCGCTATGAGTTACCATTTACTGCTGGTGGATGATGAAATTCATGCGATTGAAGGCGTGAAAGCCGACCTCGACTTGGACGAGCTCTGCATTTCCCGATTGTTCACGGCTTATAACAATAAACAAGCGAGAGAGATTTTCGAGTTGGAAGCCGTCGATATCTTGCTTTGCGACATTGAAATGCCGAACGGCAGCGGCCTAGAACTGTTGTCGTGGGTACGGGAGCATCACCCGAATACGGCGACCATCTTTCTGACAAGCCATGCCGACTTTAAGTATGCGAAGGAAGCGCTGAAGCTGGGTAGTCTCGATTATTTGCTAAAGCCCGTGCTTGCCGAAGATCTGGCGAAAGCCATTCGAAGAGCGCAAAGCGTGATCGAGCAGAACAGCGAAAATACAAGGAATAGCCAGTCCCATCAATTATGGATGAACCACCATTCCTTGATCATCGAGAGGTTTTGGCTTGATTTGATCAATCATACGATCCCGAGCAACCAGTCGGCGATCTACGAGCAGATCGAGCGGAAAAATCTTCCGATTACGGAGAACGACTTGTTTCTCCCTGTCCTCATTTCGGTGCAACGATGGAACAAGGATTTAAAGCGGAGAGACGAAAGGATTTTGGAATATGCGTTAAAAAATACGGCGGAAGAAGTGCTGTTTTCCGCCAACATGAAAGGCATGTGCTTCTATCTGACTCGCGGAAAGCTGCTAGGGGTATTCTCTGCGCTCAGTTATGAGCACGACGGGGGCGTTGAGGGACTGTACGAAGCTGGCCGGAAGTATGTGGAGTTTTGCAGTCAGCATTTCTACTGTAATTTGTCTTGTTATATCGGAAGGCCTGTAACGGCCGTTGCCATGGCGGACATGGTGGCGGGCCTCAGAGAGAAAGACCGAAATAACGTGGCTCGCGTAAACCAGGTGTTTCCGTTCAGCGAAGCGGGAAAGACGGAGCAGCCGATTGCGCTTCCTGAGCTTACTGTTTGGTCTTCCTTATTGAAAAATGGCAAGAAGGAAGATGTTATTGGAGAAGTCGAGAAATATCTCGAACAGCTGGTAACGAGCCATGAGCTCGACGCCAAGACGCTTCGGCAATTTGATCAGGATTTTATGCAGGCGTTGTACTCCTTCCTGAATTCTGAGGGCATCCAAGCGCATCGCTTGTTCGGGGATGACGAGTCCTTACGATTATCGGAATACGCGGGACGTTCTGTAATGGATATGAAGCACTGGATTCATCACGCTCTCAATAAGGCTGTGAAGCAATCGGAAGCGGCGAAGGACACCGGTAATGTGATTGAATTCGTTAAGCACTATATTGCTAGCAACATTGACGAAGATCTGTCTCGAGAATTGATTGCGGAACAAGTTTTCCTCAATCCGGATTATTTGTCGAGAATTTTTAAGAAGGAAACGAACTATTCGATTTCCGAATATATCCTGTTGGAACGCATACGACTCGCGAAAGAGCTGCTGTCCCAAACGAATATCCCCGTCAGCGCGGTGGCGGTTTCTGTGGGGTATGGCAACTTTCCGCACTTCACTAGAATATTTAAAAAGTATGCGGGAGTAGGGCCTTCGGAGTATAGAAATCAATTCGGGGATCTTCGGTAACATCATTTTTTTCCGAAGGGGGCAGGACGATGGTACGCCATATGAAAATGGCCGGCATGTTACTCGCAATTACGTTGTTATCGGGCTTCGTTGCCGGATGCGTTATCATCGGTGAAACCAGCGACAGTCAGACTACATCCAATTCGGAAGATACAGATCAAACGACGGGGGCGGAGAATCTAGCAGGTCTAGAACCTTACGACTTAACGATGGCCGTACCGATTTTCGATACCAATCCGGCGGATATGGAGGCAGTCGAGGATGAACTGAACAAGCTGACGCAAGAGAAAATCAACGCAACGGTAACGATGCTCCCGATCAATATCGGCGTTTGGGGACAGCAGATGAATCTCATGATGTCCGGCGGCGAGAAGCTGGACGTGGCGTTCTCGATGGGAGCGGGCGGAATGTACCAAAGCGCGGCCGCAACCGGGAAGCTGTGTCCGCTCGATGAACTGCTGGAGAAATACGGGCAAGGCATCGTGGAGCAGGTCGGGCAAGAGTACGTCGAGGGTGCCCGATACAACGGCAAAATCTATGCCGTGCCTACCAATCGGAATTTCGGCCAAGCGGCGGCGCTGTTTATGAGGAAGGACCTGGTGGAAAAGCACAACATCGATGTCGCTGCCATCAAAACCATTGACGATCTGGACAATGTATTCAAAATCATTAAAGAGAATGAACCAGGAGTCGTTCCCTTAGCGGCCGGTCTCTCTTCTCCCCTGGAGTTTTACAGAACGTTCGACCGTCTCGGAGACAGCTATGGGGTGCTGCCCGGCTTCGACAACGGGATGAAGGTAGAGAACCATTACGAGCGGCCCGAGTATGCCGACTTATTGAACAAAGTTCGCGCGTGGTATAAG